>NZ_JAQFUL010000005.1:0-118854 GCF_027716265.1 Bacillus cereus group sp. Bc031 | reverse complement strand
ATTTTTCTCTCATTATACAAGAAAGACCCTATAGAATAGACTTTTTTTTAAGTGTCTATTCTATAGGGTACATTTTATGGTTCCCCCTGCCCTTTTTTCCGTTATTTGTAGGCAGTAAAACCCACTGAATGAGAAAACATGGGCTCTTAGTTTTACTACTCTAAAACATAATTGGTACGGGCCAATAATTGAGATCACTTACCGATTAAAGTTTTACCTTATACTAATTCTCGTTGTTTCGTTTCTTGCCCAAGTATAATCACAGCAAATACGCCTATTAAAATTGATCCACAGAAAATCGTAAATATTAGTGATAGTGAGGCCTGTAAAGCAACTAAATATCCTACTAATAGCGGTCCAAGAATACCACCAATACGACCGAATGCTGCCGCCATCCCTGCACCTGTACCACGAATAACTGTTGGGTATTGTTCAGGTGTATAAGCATATAATGCACCCCAAGCACCTAAATTAAAGAATGATAGTAACATGCCTGCTACGATTAATACCGTTAATGACTCTGCCACTCCAAATAAGTAAGCACTGCAAGCTGTACCAATTAAATACGTAACTAAAACAAACTTACGACCAAGACGTTCAATAAACCAAGCAGCTGTGAAATAACCTGGTAATTGAGCTAACGTCATAATAAGTACGTATTGGAAACTTTTTATTAAACTAAATCCTTTTAATACCATTACACTAGGTAACCAAAGGAACATGCCATAATAGGAGAAGACAACAGAAAACCATAAAATCCATAACATAATTGTTGCCTTACGATATTCCCCAGACCAAACTGACTTTATATTTTCGATAACGGATGGCCTTTTTTCAACCTTTTGGAATCTTGGAGAATCCGGTAAATTCCATCTTAAATATAAAGCATATAGCGCCGGAACCGCACTCAATATCATCGCAACTTCCCAACCATATTTCGGTATAACAAAATACGAGATAAGAGCTGCGATTAGCCATCCACCTGCCCAAAAACTTTCTAATAGCACAACTATTTTGCCACGTTCATGTGCTTCAACACTCTCCGATACTAATGTAGAAGCAACTGGAAGTTCTCCACCAAGCCCCATACCAATTAAAAATCGTAAAACAAGGAACATAGCAAGTGTCGTCGTTAAAGCCGTTAAACCACTACCGATAGAAAATAATAATAATGTAATAATAAAGACTGATTTCCGCCCTATTTTATCTGATAGTATTCCAAAAACGAGCGCCCCGACCGCCATACCAATTGAATTAATGCTGCCTATCCAGCCCATTTCTTGGGTACTTAATCCCCAATCTTTTTGCAGCGCTACCATTACAAATGAAAGCATTCCAACATCCATTGCATCAAATAACCATCCAAGCCCCGCTATACCAAGTAGCTTTCGCTTCGAAATTTCTTTCACCTTGCCCACAAGAAGTCCTCCTTACGCAGCTGTCTTTACACATCATTTTACATGTGTGAATTGTATAAGTAAAATACTTTCGTGTAAAAAATTCTCCTTCATCATTCCCAAAAAGTAAAATACTTATCCGACTATTTGAGGGCAGTAAGACCCCTCACCTCAAAATTCAGCTGAAGCAAAGCGAGATAGATAAAAAAACATGCCCATTAAACACCCGATTAGTGAGTGTCCGCAATCGGTAGTAGATGAATAAAAACGCACTTTATTAAAAATGGACAAATAAAAAAGTAGCGATAGAACGCTACTTTTTTGAACGCATGACTTCTTTTAAAAATTCCGCTAATACTAACTGACGACGCCAACGCGTTGGATTGCTACACAATCTATAAAACCACTCTAAATGGATCGCTTGAATCCATTTTGGTGCACGTTTTACCTCTCCAGCCCATACATCTAAACTTCCGCCTACTCCAACGGCCATTTTCGTTTCTAAACGATGCTTATTCGTTTGGATAAAGTTCTCTTGTCTCGGGAAACCAAGTGCAACAAGCAATAAGTCTGGTTTTGCCTTTTGAATACGAGAAACAATATTCTCTTCTTCCTCTTGTTTAAAATACCCATCTTGTATACCCACAATAGATACAGCTGAATACGTCTTCGTTAAATGATCTGCTGCAGCTTGTACAACATGCGGTTTTGCACCTAATAAGAAAACTGATACTGGTTTATTGTCTTCTGATAACGCTGCAAGTAAATTACACATTAAATCAAAACCTGCTACACGTTCCTTTACAGGTGTACCTAACATACCACTTGCTTTTACGACTCCAATACCATCAGGTGTAATTAAATCTGCATTTAATAATGTTTGATGGAATGCTTCATCCTTTTTTGCACACATAACAATTTCAGGATTTGCTGTTACTACCTGAAAAGTATGTGTTCGCTCCACTTCTAGTTGTTCTTTTAAATATTGGACCGTTTCATCCATTGTCATTGTAGAAAAAGGAACGCCTAGAATATCAACTGTTTGTACTGCCATAGTTAACTATCCTCTCTATCATTACAAGTTTTTCGCTATTAATTGCTTATATGTTTCCTTTGTATCTTCATATAGTTTTTGAAGTGAGAAGTTCATAATAGCATGCTCATAAATATGTTTCCCCATTGCTGCTAATTCTCCAGTTTTCCACTTATCATACGCTTCTTCTAAAGCTAATGCTAATGCCCTTCCATCATCTGTTGGCACAATCCATCCATACGTTTCATCTACAATTAATGGTTCAATCTCTCCAGCCCTAGTCACAATTGATGGTACGCGTTGATTTGCCGCTTCTAATAAAACTAGTGGGAACCCTTCACTATGGGAGGTTAATAAATTCACATGTGACGACGCAAATAATTGTTTTACATCTTGACGATGCCCTAAAAACTCGACTTTATTATTAATCCCTTTTTCAGTAGCCAATGACTTTAGATTTTCTTCTAACGGGCCATCGCCAACTAACAATACTTTAATTTTCTCTAATTTTGTTCGTTGTAACGCATCAAATAGAACTTCATGTCCTTTCACAGGATGCAATCGTGCTACTTGGATTGCCGTAAATACATCTTCATCAATATTGAACATTTCTTTTTTATTATAACCTTCTGCTTTTTCCTTATCGTATTCAATTCCATTATAAATAACATGCATCTTTTCATTAGAAATACCTAAAGCAGCTAAACTTTTCTTTAATCTATTTGTTACAACAAAAAATAAATCTATATTTTTTAAGGCTTTCAAATTCAATTTCGTAAAAATCCAACCTTTTAAGCCTTGTTTAGTAAAGTCTTCAAATGGATCACTATGAATAGTCGTTACCCATTTTGCCGTTATTCTCTTTTTTATTAAAGAAACATAGAAATTAGCCCTAGGACCATGCGTATGAACTATATCAAATTTTTCATTATTAATGAATTCGCTTATATTCTTTAAAATAGATAAATCATAGCGGGATTTTTGTAAAAACACATGGACTTTTATCCCTAACTCTCTTGCTTCTTTCGCAACAATTCCATCTTCAAATACCGCTAATTCTACTTCACCAGTTGGAAACTGATTGAGAAGTGAAATAATATGTGTTTTCCCTCCCCCATCTTCTGCTCCTGCATTCATATGCAATATCCTCATATTTTTTCCTCCTTTAAATCCTCGCCACATTTCCATCTATCTTTATTTTACTGTACTAAAAAATAAAAGCTAACAAAAGTTAGCTTTTATTTTAATCATTCAATTTCTAAGTCTACAATTAGATAAGCTAACACCACTACAAAGTAGATCCCAACTCCTGGTGCTGTTAAAATATGTCCTGCAATATAAGCAATACCTAATGCTAACAATAAGCTTGCTGCAATCATTCCATATTTTATATTAAATATCTCTTTAAACCTTGTAATAAATACTAGTAGGATTCTTAAGCCGTAATAAATAAATGGAATCATTAGTAATGCAAAACCAATAATCCCAAAGTCATAAAACCAATCATGGAAGTCCATTTCAATTAGCTTTGGATCTGGCTGCTTTTGTTCATTATATTTAAAATTACCTGCATAACCCATTCCTAATAACTTTTGTGACGTTGGCGCTTCTTTAAAGAACTGCTTATGTCTTTCTTCATATACTTGACGTCCGCTGAAAATAAGATTTTCTTGATTTTCTTGATTTTGCTCTTTCTCAAGCTCTTTCTTAACTTCCTCTTCTATCTTTGCCTTTTCTTCTGGCTTTTCAACTTTATGATGATTTTCTTCTTTTGCTTTAAGTTCTTGCTCTTTTTTCAGCTTCTCTTTAATTTCTTTTTCTTTTTGACCTTGCTGTGCCACATTTTGCTCTGATAAATAGTTATTGTGAATGCCCATATTTTGTGCTAATGGCGTTTGTTTAAACGTTCCAACTACACCAGCTAATAGGACAATAGCAATTACTGCATTAAGCGCAAGGGATTTTTTGTTCGGATTTTTTCTATCAAATAATAATTGTAGTACAATAATCCCGATTGCTGCCGCTAACGTAGCACCAATTGAGCCCATTCCTACTTTCGTACCGACCTGAATTAATGAGTAAATCATTAAAAGCGATGGAATCCAATATAAAACGTGTTTCCAGCTCTTTGTTTTTTGAATAGAATATAGTACCACAATAGGGAAAATAATAGCTAAGATTGAACCTAGTTCATTCCCTGCATAGAACCAACCTCGAGAACCTACCTTCATCCATTCATAACTACCAAAGTCAGTAGATGTTGAAATAGAAATAACCATAATTGCGTTAATGATTAATGTAGAATATACAATACTATTTCGAACCTTATCACTAATATTAACTTTCTTTTTCAATGATTTTAAAGCTAAAATGTATGACCCCAGCATGATATATATATATAATGCTTTCGCAACGAATTTAACTTCTTCACTAAGTACAATAGGATCCTTAACTAGTTTGTTATTAATAAATCCTACCCCTAAAACTCCGGCTAATAATATAAGATAAATTAAAAACTTTCTATTTCCCTTCTCTTTTGCCTGAATTAAAATATAAATGCCACCAACAGCCATAATAAGGAATCTTACTAAAATTCCAACGGTAGCACTTGACTTTAATAAAGTGATGCTAAGAGACGTTAATAAATCTAAAACAGGCTGTAAAATAATAAAAAAGAGCAAAAAACGCTCAAATCTAACCCTAGCTTGATTTGCTAACATTCCAAGACCTCCATACAAAATCTTAACATTATCTTTTAATCATAATTTTTTATCATTCAAACACACCTAGCAATTATAACATAACTCATATTCAAATCGAGAACTATTTTTCCAGCTAAAACTAGCCAGGACAAGTATTAATCAGTAATAGAAATTACTGTTCTTTCGCTATACTCCTTATTTTTACAAAAGCTATCTAACAACCATCCCCTTATTTTTGTCAGTATATACATATTTTTTTATCATTTTATACAGATGTAAACAACATACCTACCATTGTAACATTTTACCAGCTAGGTAACACCAAAAAAATGTAAAATTAATCTTTTCATATCTTTTTCAAATTACTTTATAGCTATTTTCCAAACATTTTCAAACGCTTTCTTTATGTATTTTATCCGTTTTTCTACATGTAGCGAAAAGTAATTGTTATTTCCAATACTTTAGTGTATATTTTTTCTCTGGAACATCTTTAAGAGGAAGGGATTAAGGCCATGTTATTAATCGATATATTTACGTTTCTTGGCATTATCGCCGCTGCCATTTCTGGTACATTAGTTGGTTTAAAAAAAGATTTAGATTTATTCGGTGTCCTTTGTTTAGCTGTAGCTACTGCGCTCGGCGGCGGTATTATTCGTGATATTATGATCGGTAACCTGCCTCCCGTCGCATTTGTTAAACCCATTTACTTTTTCGTAAGCGTATTATCAGCATTATTTACTTGTATGTTTTTTGAGCGTATCAATAAACTTCAAGTTGTTATTATGCTTTCTGACGCTGTTGGCTTAGGCGTTTTTACAGCTATTGGTGCAAATGCGGCAATGTCACATCATGTTGACGCCTCATTTTTAGTTGTTTCAATGGGAGTTATTACAGGTATTGGAGGCGGTATTTTGCGTGACATTTGCGCTCAAGATATCCCCTACGTCTTCCGAAAAGAAATTTACGCCATCGCTTCTATTTTAGGGGCAATTAGTTTCCTAATCACATATGCAATGGGGGCACACGTATTGGCTTTCTATGTTTGTTTATTAGTAACATTCATTATTCGTGTTGTCACTGTCATATATAATGTACATTTCCCAGTTTTCTTTAAAACACATGCTAAAATTAATAAAAGTCATTAAGAGAATTCTATATGGAATTCTCTTAATTTATATACTATTCTACACACTAACATAGAGTAATTGCATATAAAAATATATAATTATATTAGAACCAAAAAAAGAAAACACTTTACAAACAGGGGGAAGAACGATGCTTGGGGTTTTTAAAAAACATAACAATAAAACAAACGTAAGTATACTTGAATTAAGTAAGAATCAACAAATCACTTTTAACGTTCCTACTAATTCTGAACTGAAAATTCAAATGGATATGCTACATATTTCAAAAGAAGATTTACAAATCGTAAAGGTACTACAGCCTTTTATTTATGAAGAAATTGATTGGATTACTGAAAAATTCTATTCCAATATTACAAAACAGCCTAATTTAATTACGATTATCGAACGTTATAGCTCTATTCCAAAACTAAAGCAAACTTTAAAAACACATATAAAAGAATTATTTAGCGGAGATATGCATGAAGACTTTATTGAACAACGTGTTAGAATTGCAAAAAGACATGTACAAATTGGGTTACATAGAAAATGGTATACTGCCGCTTATCAAGAATTATTCCGCTCTATCATGAAGATTTTAAAAACGAAAATTACAACAATTGACGATTTTTCTTATTCTATAAACGTAATAAACAAATTACTTACTCTTGAACAAGAACTCGTTATTGCGTCTTATGAATCTGAATATGAAAGAATGCAAAAAGAACTTGAAAAAGAAAAAGAAATAACAGCTATGACCATTACGCACATTGCAACAGAACTAGCATCTGTATCTGAAAAAACAAGCGCTTCTATTCAGCAGTTAACCGCTAAATCTGAAACGATTGTAGAAATTGCTAAAACAGGTACGTCATTAGCTACAACATCAGAAGAAAAAGCAAATAAAGGTAAAGAACAATTAAATGAGCAAAATAAACGAATGGAATACATTCAAACGAACATGGAAACGATTATTACAGATACACATGAACTTCTCGATATTTCTAACAAAATTAACGAAATTATAGATATTGTAAAATCAATTGCCGAGCAAACAAATTTACTCGCACTAAACGCTGCAATTGAATCTGCGCGTGCTGGGGAATTTGGCAAAGGCTTTTCTGTTGTAGCTGGAGAAATTAGAAAGTTATCAGAGCAAACGAAAGAATCTATATTTAACGTTACAAAGCTCGTTGAAAAAACAAATGAACAGATTGTTCGTGTCTCTTCTTCCGTGAAACAAATTAGCTCTCTCGTATCTGAAGGAACTGATAGTATGTCTGCAACGGATCAATACTTCCAAGAAATCGTAAAAGACATGTCTAACTCAAAAGAACAGAATAAAAAAATTGAAAATGAGTTAGAAACCATTTCACAAGTAATGAAAGGAATTCAAGATGATTCCTCAAAAATGGCTCTAACAGCTGATAGTTTACAACTAGAACTGAACCGATAGAGCGATTATGTCAGTAGAGATTCTTTATCTCTACTAGCTCTTAGTATTCATCTTCCATCAAAAAAAGAATCCAAATTGGATTCTTTTTATTTTCTAAAGAATATTTTTTGACAATACACATAACTCATATAAACACCAAAGCTTTGCAAAATAAACAATGCTGGCACAATAAGATTATAATATGCCATATCGACTTGGAAGAGCTTTAATAATACGTATCCGCTAATTAACAATAAGAACAACATATATCCCTCATTTTGTTGTTTCTTAATAAGAAAGTGTAATAGAGCTATAGTCATAAACAATGTTACCGCTATATATATCAGTTTTTCACATTTGAAAAGAGTAGAATTTATCCCCTCATCTGAAAACTGATTTATCACCGGTTCTAAAAGTTTAAATCTTTCTCCCTCAATCTCTTTTAACTTCTGATCAATATGCTCTGTTACACTTTGATTTTTCGATACTTTTTCCTCACGTTGCGCTTTTCCAATTAAGACAGATTGAACATACGTCTCATTCGAAATCGTATATTGTGACAGTCCCATTGTCTTAATTCCATAATTCACACTAAAATGAGCACTATAAAACAGAATAAGTATCCCTATCGTCTTTAGTAACACTTTTTGTTTCGTTGCTGATTGAAACACTTCAATTAATAATACATATATCGTGATAAAAATAGGAAGAAATAATCCCATTGGGAAAATCATATTACTACATGCAAATAAAATCGCTGAAAACACCCACATATAAGGATGATCTAATCCTTTATATAAAAGTATGTAACAAGCAAAATAAAATAAAAATATTGCAAGTGACTCAGGAGTTAATACGGAACTCATGAATATATTTGGAATATACAGAGCATAAAATGTGGAAGCAATACGACCGCATTCTTCTCCAAAAACCATTGCCGCAATACGATAAATAAAAAGTGCAGTTCCTGCGCAAAATAACACATTAAATAGTTGTAAAGCAAATAATGTATCACCAAATATACGAATAATTACTGACTCATATATAATAAACGGCAAATGAGTTATAGTCCCTATATTATTACCAATTGCAATCTCCTTTGCAGACTCATACATCATTTTCATATCACCAATTATTGGAGCATCTACAAATAACAGCATACTAAGCCTCACAACTATAGATATACTTATAAGAAAAATAAGAAATTGTTTGTCTGTAAAACGATATTGTAAAATTGATGCCACTAACAAAATGAGTATGACGAAAATTGCCAATATGATTGTTACACTTGTTGTACTTCCTCCAAAAAATTGCTTACTTGTCTCAAATGCTGTCCAACAACTATAAACAAAAAATGCAAGCATCGCACCAATCGTAATTTTATTGAAGAAAGATGAAAAATTTGTTTGTATATGATTCATATGTCCATTGCACCTCTATTTCCATTCATAACAAAACGATTCTATCATGAATGGGTACACGGCTGATAGGGAATTTCTATGACAAATACATAGTCATTACTTTTTACTTGCAATGTAAGCGAATCCTCTTTTACACTACATTTTAGATAAAATAAATTTTCTTTCAGTTACATGAATACAAATACAGACATTTAAATAATCCTCTTTTGGAATACGCTTTACTTTATTAAATATCTAATATGAGTAATCCACTTACACATAATATTCTGATTGAAAACAGACTATAGGGGCTGAATATATGGAAAAGAAATTCATGCGAGAATCAAAAGCAATTAAAACAACACGTGTTTTTCCTAACGATTTAAATAATCACCAAACACTGTTTGGAGGGAAATTATTAGCAGAAATTGATAGTATTGCTTCAATTGCGGCTGCAAGACATAGTCGTAAACATTGCGTAACAGCATCTATTGATTCAGTTGATTTTTTAACTCCAATTCACCAAGCTGATTCTGTTTGTTATGAAGCATTTGTATGTTATACAGGGAAATCTTCAATGGAAGTTTTCGTAAAAGTAATCGCAGAAAATTTATTAGCAGGCGAGCGTAGAATTGCCGCCACTTGCTTCATTACATTTGTGGCAATAAAAGATGGAAAACCTTCGTCCGTACCACAAGTACTTCCTGAAACTGAAGAAGAACATTGGTTACACACAACCGGTTCAGAACGCGCGGAAAATAGAAAAAAAGGACGTTTAAAAAGTAAAGAAATGGCTGAGGTTTTAACTTTAAATAAACCTTGGAATATTTAATACGATACTCTTCCATATACATGCATAGGTTCTTTCTTCCTTGCATGTATTTTTTATGCAAAATATTCCCTCTTATCCTTTTATTCTCAATCTGTCCTCTTAAATCATGCACCAGCTTTTCCTTTATTTTGTTATACTGTTAATGGTATATTAAAGAAAGTTCGTTTAAAAATAACCATAATATGATTAAGTATATAAGGGATGGTGCGGTAATGACTATTGAAGTACCAATTTCAATACCAAAAACGTTAATTATTATTCCAGCGTATAACGAGGAAGAGGCAATTGCAGATACATTAACAAGATTATTAAAACTAAAACAGCATTTTACTGGATTAAGCATTTGCGTTATTAATGATGGATCACACGATAAAACAGCTCAAATCGTAAAAGAATTTCCTGTTCACCTTGTGAATTTACCGTATAATCTAGGTATTGGCTCAGCTGTACAAACTGGATATAAATACGCATATGAGAATGGATATGATATTGCGATTCAGTTCGATGCTGATGGACAACATAACCCAGATGATTTATATAAAATTATAAAGCCTATCGCTGAAGATGAATGCGATATGGTACTAGGGTCACGTTTTACAGAAAAAACAGCATATAAAGGTAGTATTTCCAGAAGAATCGGTATTTTTTATTTTACTGCCCTATTGAAAGTACTAACAAAACAAACATTTATGGATCCAACTTCTGGATATCGTGCTATCAATCGAGAAGTAATTACAATTTTTGCACACAATTATCCAAAAGATTATCCAGAACCAGAAGTTCTTATTCATTTAAAAAAGAAAAAACTTCGCATTAATGAAATATCTGTAAATATGCAAGAGCGACAAGGTGGACAATCTTCTATCACACCTTTTAAATCTGTATATTACATGATTAAGGTAAGTCTTGCTATATTGATGCAAAAAATCGTGAAAGGTTGATAATAAATGCCTATAATTACCTTTTCATTCATCTTTATTTTATTATTATTATTATTAATTATTAATTCTATTCGTCGCGGAACTTTAGAAACGAAATATGCTGTTTTGTGGATTTTCGTTTGTATTGCAATGGCTATTTTAAGTTCTACCGATAAAATTATAAACTGGATTGGAAAACTATTAAAAGTAGAATATCCCCCTTCCATTTTATTTTTATTTGGATTATTATTCTGTTTCATCTTAATTTTTGATCTAACAAGAAAAATTTCTAAACAACATCATCAACTTGTAACATTAACGCAAGATTATGCGTTACTAAAGCAAAAACTACATGCAACCGAGCCAGACAAAGATTAACCTAATAGTTCAAAACCAATATAAAAAACCTCTTAATTTATTTCAAAAATTAAGAGGTTTTTTATTCTCAATAATAATTTATTCCCCTTCACAATCGTTACGATAAATATATCCTACTTACTAACTAAGTAAAAATAGTATAAATAAGAATTTATATGCAATAAACATATTAAAGCCGTTTGAAATACGAGAATTAACCATAAGTCACCACCTTTTTAATAGAAAGTTGATTTACAAAGTTTATATGCGTTAAAATTATACAGATGTTCTTGTAATCTTCTTCCTTTCAAAAGGCTTGTATATATGGTGCAAGACATAAAAAACTTGAGGAGATAAAAATTCTATGATGGAACAAAAACAACTTGTTTCTGTTGTCATACCTCTGTATAACACGGAAAAATATATTGAAGAAACGATGCAGTCAATATTAGATCAAACATATAAAAACATCGAAATTGTAATTGTAGATGATGGGAGTAAAGATCAGTCACCTTCTATCGTAAAAAATCTTGCTGAAAAATACCCAGGGCAAGTAAAATACGTTCATCAAAAAAACCAAGGCGTTTCAGTAGCCCGTAATACAGGTATGGAAAATGCTAGCGGAGAATATGTCGCTTTCCTTGATAGCGATGACTTATGGCATCCAACTAAAATTGAGAAGCAAGTCGAAAGTATGCATAAAAACGAAATGGACGCGTGCTATTGTGGTTATATGAATTTCTACGAAGAAACAGGCGAGAAGGTTGAACATACAACAAACTTTATTAAAGGTGATATGACAAAAGCATTCCTAACACATCAAGTTGTTGCTCAAACAAGTACTTGGATTTTCAAAAAATCTATCGTAATAGATCATAACATTCGTTTTACACCAGGATGTAGTTGGGGCGAAGACTTGGAGTTTTTATTTAAACTTATGAGTGTGACAAATGTATGTTATGTCGATGAATATTTAACATATTACAGAATCTTATCAGAAGGAAATCTTTCTTCTAAATATAAAGATTATGAATTAAAAACGGCAAAAGAGCTGGAAGTATTCAATCGTATGAAAGACTGGGTACATAATAAATCTCAAGATTTCATTACAAAAGACCCTCAGTCACTTATTGAGATTCTTGAGACTTATTTATTTCCTTATACAGTCATCAATAACTCTTGTATATATATTAAAGAAAACTCTCAATTAGATAAATCACAAGTTCAATTAATCAAAAAAGATATAAAGAAATATTGCCGTAAAATCTATTCAAAGAATGGAAAGCGTAGTAAAAAACTATATGCAATGCTTTGGTTTGTACGAATTAAATTTCTGTTTTCTTAAACTGAAAATATAACGATACTCTCTTTCTGTGAACAAATCAAAATTACAAATAGGACAAGCTAACAGGGTCCTAAAGAATAGAAAGGTCTTTTCTCATGAAAACAAATAAAATTCTAAAAAATGCATCCTACCTCTTTGTAGGAAACATTACTGTTCGTTTTGTACTGGCTATTGCAACAATTCTCTTTGCAAGATATGTTTCACCAGATGAGTACGGGATGTTTACAGTTGCATTAGCAGTTTCCGCTGTCATTTGCTATTTTACGGATGCAGGTTTGACACATACGTTTATGCGTGAAGGAACAAAAAGCAACGCTAACATTAGCGTATTAATAAGCAGTTATTTACGAATTCGTTTAGTATTAGCTATCGTAATTTCTGTGCTCTTCGCCATTTTCGCTCAGTTCTTCTACACTGATGCTTACTTACGTGCCATGGTATATTGGGTCGTACTACCAACCATGTTTGGAGCTACTTTACAAGGGGTTGGGATGGCCTATTTCCAAGTAACAGAGCGTATGCAATTCACAGCGATTATTTCTGTACTACAAGGTGTGACGGCCGCAGCCGCTCTTCTGCTAGGGATGTCATTTAAATGGTCACTTATGATGGTTGCTGCTATGTATGGAATATCTAGCCTTATAACAGGAGTCATTGCCTTTATAATGACAATCCGCTATACAACAATTCATAAGGGTTGGAATAAAGGCATTTTAGATCAATTACTTATTTTCACAGTCAATGGCGTTATCATTATGCTTTTACCGCAGTTAGGTCCTATTATCTTAGAAAAAGTTTCAACGAAAGCACAAGTTGGATTCTTTGGGGCCGCCTATAAAATACCTGCTGTACTTTACCAAATACCTGGTGTAATTGCAGCAGCCTTTTATCCAAAATTGTTTGCTTTTGGAAACGAAAATAATATTGATGAACATAGAAAGCTATCTCAATTCGAATTAAAGCTTATGTCTTTCTTAGGGATGGGAATTTCTATCCCGTTTATTGCCGATCCAAGTTTTTGGATTGTAACTCTATTAGGTGAAAAATATGCGCCAGCTGGTAATGCACTTGCAATTTTAGCCTTTATGGTCATTTTACAATCTATCAACTATCCGCTTGCTGATAATTTAACAACAGCTGGTCAACAATGGAAACGTGCGACAACTATGGCAATTGGATTAGCTGTCGCTATCATAAGTTACATCATATTAGGTAGCCAATTCGGAATGATGGGAGCTACTGTAGCTGCTATCCTTACTGAGATTACATTATTAATCGGATTTTCATTATTCGTTCGTAAAGGATTTTCATTGCTATTCAAAGGAATAATATTCAATACACTAGCATTTATAATTAGTTATGCAATATACCGCACAGTATTAATTAGCTTACCACCACTAGTAGCTTTAGTACTTACTGGTATATTGTATGGCATTATTGGCCTTGCAATTGATCCACAAATACGCGGATTAATTTTAGGATTTGTAAATAAAAAGCTAGGTAGATAAACAATAACAAGGCAAGCTTCTAAATTGTAAATAGAAGCTTGTTTTTTTACTTATATACAATTCCCCTTCATAATAAAAGGTTCTAGGTACAACCCCAATATATTTCTCGTACTTCTCTCCACTTAATACAACTGGCTTTTCCGTCAAATATAGTATTTCCACAAATTCTTTCATCTACTTATCAAACAGACCAATGAACTGGATTATTCCTCTTTTTACAGTTATTATTCGTTTGGTATATCCCGTTAATTCTCGTATGTGTTAAATCAATTCCTCACCTGTAATGGCACCACAACCTGATATGTTCCAATTTTGTCCATAGGCCTCGCCATGTGAAGCTAATTCAACTATTGCTTTTGCACCATCTGGTGTAAAACTATATTCACGGGCAATCTTTTTATCTCCAATAAAGCTAGACATTTTATTTGCAAGTATTCCTTTTAATGTATGATGGACAAGTGTGTTTTCTGCATTTGGACCATAAAAGTTTGGGAAATGAGCAATAAACATTCGTACATTAGCTTATTTTGAAAATATATACATTTTGAAATGATGGCATTATATGAAAGAATTTAGTATCATGATTCAAGGTACTATTTCAAGTTGGACGGAGGATACTATGAGCTTATTAACAGTTGAAAAATTAGGACATACATTTGGCGATCGTACATTATTTAAAGATGTATCTATGCGATTACTAGCAGGTGAACACGTTGGATTAGTTGGTGCAAACGGAGTTGGTAAATCAACATTTATGAATATCATTACTGGTCAACTTATTCATGACCAAGGTCGTGTAGAATGGACACCGGGCACACATTATGGCTACTTAGATCAGCATACTGTTTTAACGCCTGGACGTACAATTCGTGACGTACTAGCGGATGCATTTTTACCGTTATTCGAAAAGGAAAAAGCTTTAAATGAAGTTACAGAAAAAATGGGAACTGCTACACCAGAAGAGCTAGAAGAACTTCTTGAGCAAATGGCAGAAATACAAGATGCACTTGAAGCAGGTGGTTTCTATTTACTAGATATGAAAATTGAAGAGGCTGCACGTGGTCTTGGAATTGATGCAATTGGTTTAGATCGTGATGTTTCAGCACTAAGCGGTGGACAACGTACAAAAGTATTGCTTGCAAAGCTATTACTTGAACAACCAGAAGTGTTATTACTTGATGAACCTACTAACTATTTAGACGTTGAACATATTCATTGGTTAACAAATTATTTAAAAGAATACCCACATGCATTCTTATTAATTTCTCATGATACGGAATTTATGAACAAATGTGTTGATGTTATTTTCCATCTAGAATTCACAAAAATGACACGCTATACAGCGACATATGAAAAATTCCTAGAACTAGCAGAAATCAATAAAAATCAACATATAAACGCTTATGAAAAGCAGCGCGAGTTTATCAAAAAGCAAGAAGATTTCATTGCAAAAAACAAAGCCCGTTATTCAACAACAGGTCGTGCAAAGAGTCGTCAAAAACAACTTGATCGCATGGAACTTATTGATCGCCCAGAAACAGCAATTAAACCTGAATTCTCATTTAAAGAAAGTCGTGCAAGTAGTCGCTTCGTCTTTGAAGGTGAAAATGTAGAAATTGGATATACACATCCGCTACTACCAAAGCTATCAATGACAATTGAACGCGGTGAAAAAATTGCTATCGTTGGATGTAATGGTGTTGGTAAATCAACGTTACTAAAAACAATTTTAGGTAAAATTAAACCTTTAAGTGGTAAAACAAGTCTTGGTGACTTCTTAGAGCCAGCATACTTTGAGCAAGAAGTTAAAGCTGATAATATAACACCAATTGATGATGTATGGAATACATTCCCTGGCCTAGACCAGCATCAAATTCGTGCGATGTTAGCAAAATGCGGATTAAAAAATGAACATATTTCTCGCCCATTAAGTCAATTAAGTGGTGGAGAACAAGCAAAGGTTCGTTTATGTAAGCTAATGGGTGAAGAAAGTAACTGGCTACTATTTGATGAGCCGACAAACCATCTTGATGTTACAGCAAAAGCGGAACTTAAGAAGGCTATGAAAGCATATAAAGGAACAATTCTTCTTGTATGTCACGAACCGGACTTTTATGAAGATTGGGTTACAAAGGTTTGGAACATAGAAGAATGGGCACAACAAAACTCTTAATTACCTAACCTGCCCTTTATACTGTAACTTAACGTACAAAGGGCAGTTAAGTTACATCCGTAATAAATTTTGATAAGGGGTTTTGAAATATAATGGAAAGTACGTTCTCTCTCAAACTTAATACGTTTTTTGTAAAAATTTTATTATTACTATGTCTAATCATTTCTGGTGCTATCACATGGCATTCGGTAGCAGTGATTAAAGAACATGATGAGACTAGCCTCTTAGTTTTAATACCAGTCCTTATTCTAATAGGTCTTGTATTTTTACTTTTTGGCTATATTTCTAATAAATATATGTCAAAATTGACATTTTCTATCTCACTAATCATTTTGGCTTTTTCTATTCGATTAATTTGGATGCTCAATATTCAAACTCCTGTAGAAACAGACTTTTCAATGATGTACCATAGCGCTATACAAGCTGCTAAAGGAGACTTTAGTTTCGCACAAAATACTTATTATACTTCATGGGTTTACCAACTTGGCTTTACAATGTACCAAGCCTTTATTATTAAGTTATTTGGCGAAGGAACGTTCCTCTTAAAATTTTTAAATATAATCTATTGTACAGGAACAACATTACTAATTTATAAAATAACTTCTTATATATTTAATGAATGGTCTGGACGAATAGCTGGATTACTATATGCATTTTATATCCCAAGTATTGTATTGAGTTCTGTACTAACAAATCAACACCTTGCTGTATTTTTATTTTATCTAGGCTTCTATTTATTAATTACAAAAGGCCTAAGCAATAAATATACGTGGATTTTTATAGGGGCTATCCTAGCTTTAGGAGACATCATGCGTCCACTTGGTGCTATAATCTTAATTGCAATAACTATATATGTCTTTTTGCAAGGTATATTAGGAAAATCAAGAAAAGAGATTTTTACTTCTGTAAAAAAACTTAGTGGCATTTTGATTGTATTTTTTCTTTTACATCAAATTGTAAGTTACTCATTTATATATTCCGGAATTACACAATATCCTCTCTCTAATCGTGATCCACTTTGGAAATTCACGTTAGGATTTAATCATGAAACAAAAGGTAGCTATTCTGGTGCAGATGCGGAATATATTATGTCCCTTAAACTTGGCGAAGAACGAACTGCGGCCCAAAAAAAGCTAATTCAAGAGCGACTATCTGATCCACAGAAAGTTTTATCTTTATTTGGGGATAAATTTGTACTCATGTGGGCAGATTATGACTCCGCACCATTATGGAGCCTAGTAACATTGGAAAAGACAGATAAGGATATGGTGTCATTAAAAGAGGATCTTACAAAATATGAAAAGTATATGTATACTGCGGCTATGATATTTGGCACATTATCACTCCTTTATCTCATCCTAACTAAACAAAATAAAACACATTACACTCTATTTTTATTACTAATAATTGGTTACGTAGCTATTCATTTCTTAATCGAATACCAAACAAGGTACCGATACTTCATTATCCCTAGCTTTACAATAATTCAAGGCTACGGAATATATATTTTTTATAGTCTAATATCGAAAAAGAAATTGTCATAAAAAGAAAATAAGAAACTACCTTTCAAAATATTTATAATTGCCCTCAATTTTACTTATAATTTACATTTTGAGGGCAATTTTTTATGATTAATTTCATTTGAAACTTGAAAATATGGTATAATTTTTATTTGTTGTATATGAATAACACTTCTATATTTTTTGTTTTACTTATATATTATTATAAACATGAGGATATTATTATGGAAAAACTCTTAAAGTTTGGCTTAGTAGGGATCTTTAATACACTCATTACAATTATTAGCTTTTGGATATTATTAAAATTCGGTATGAACTACCTTATTGCGAATACCATTGCCTATTCAATTGGTGTTGCCAATAGCTACTATTGGAATAAAAATTGGGTATTTAAACCTAATAATAAAGGCTCGTCAATGTTCTTTAAATTTCTAACTGTAAATTTAATTGTATATGCTTTTAATACATTATGTTTATTTATATTAGTAAATAAACTTACCTTTAATGCATTAATTGCACAGATCTTCGCAATTGGTTTCGGAATGGTTATAAATTTTGTCCTTAATAAAATTTGGACATTCAACCAAACTGAAAAGGTGACTAATTAAATTTGAACAACTTATTAAAAATACGGAGGATGCAACATGCAAAAATTAATTTCGGTTGTAGTTCCTATGTACTTCGAGGAAGAAGTAGCACAAGAATGTTATAACCGTTTAAATTCCGTTATGCTTCAAAATAACATTAATTACGAGTTTGTCTTTGTAAACGACGGTAGTACAGATCGCACAATGGAAATCTTATCTGAAATTGCAGCAAATGATTACCGTACAAAAATTGTTAATTTCGCACGTAACTTTGGTCACCAAGTAGCTGTTACAGCTGGTATTGCTGCCGCAAAAGGTGACGCTATTGTAATTATAGATGCAGACTTACAAGATCCACCTGAAGTTATTCCTGAACTTATTGCAAAATGGGAAGAAGGATATGAAGTTGTTTATGCAAAACGTAAGCAACGTAAAGGTGAAACTTGGTTCAAACTTTTAACAGCTAAGTATTTCTATAAATTCTTAAACTATATGTCTGATATCGATATCCCAAAAGATACTGGTGATTTCCGAATCATCGACCGTAAAATAGCTGATGTTTTCAATCAAATGACTGAGCGAAATCGCTTCATCCGCGGTATGATGTCTTGGGTTGGCTTCCGCCAAACATATGTTGAATATGAACGTGATGAGCGCTTTGCTGGTGAAACAAAATATCCATTAAAGAAAATGATTAAATTTGCATCTGACGGCATTATTGCATTTTCGACAAAGCCATTACGCATCGTTATGTCTTTAGGTTTATTATCAGTTCTTATTTCTATAATTGTCTTACTATATACAATTACTGTGAAGGTCTTTGGACATGGCACGCAAACAGGTTGGGCGTCCATTATGGTTGCTATTACATTCTTTAGTGGTATTCAATTACTTGGTCTTGGAATCGTTGGCCAGTATATTGCTCGTATTTATGACGAAAGTAAAAACCGTCCGATTTATATCGTAAAAGAAACAATTAACATTGATGAAGAAGAGACAGCACTGCAAAAAGAAAAAGTGAATGCATAATAAAAAGGTAACAATGAAAACTATCATTGTTACCTTTTTATATTGTAATAGCCCATAAGCCTCAAACGAAATTCTTTTAAAGTTGGATATGCCTCTAAATTAAACAACATCCCTTGGATAACCGGAATTCTTGGATTTTTCATCCTCATTTCTGCCTCCAAAACATCTAATGTAACAAGCAATTCCTCATCTTCTAATTGATCCGCTAAAGTACGTTTAAACACAATAATTTCTTTTAAAAAATGTTCCTTAACCTGCTCTTTAATAAGCTCTGATTTACAAAGAAATTCTCCAAGCTTTTCTTCATGTAATACAGGTTCTTCTGAAGATTCTACCAATCCATCTACTAAATGATCCACTCTTTTCAAAATAAAAGCAGAGACGTAAGATAAGTCTATTTCTGGCGCTTGTAAAATAATTAGTTCTAAATATCCACGGCATATGCCTTCTACCATAATGACTAAATCTAATAAATATGGCATAACCTTATCACCATAAATAGACAGTAAACTATTCCGATAAAATGCGTGAGACTCTAACTTCATCCGCATCATAAATTCTTCTACTTCTTTATTAAAAGGAATCGCATTTTCCCTTGCATGCATAATAATAAATTCTTTATGCTTTTGTATATCATTAAACTGGCAATGCAATTGTTTTGCAAATTTTTCACGTGGCAATAACGACTCTTTTTCAATATCCATCATTTTGTTTTGAATCTTGTCATAGTAATATCGAAGTGTCGCTAATAAAAGTTCCTCTTTTGATTTAAAGTATAAATAAAAGGCTCCCTTAGATATGCCACAAGCTGTCACAATTTCCTGCACCGATGTCGCATTTACACCCTTAGTCGCAAATAACTTCATAGCCATCTCTATAATTAAGCGCTCTTTTTCTTTCATATCATGTCTCTCCTAAATTTAATCTTGCATCTTATTATGAATGTATTATACCATCCCTTTTCATTGACGTCTGACCAATCAGTCAGTTATATTATGTATTAGACTGACCAGTTGGTCAATATAATACAAAGGGAGCGCAAACATGAACAAAATTATTAATTTTTCGTTAAAAAATAAGTTCGCAGTTTGGCTACTAACCATTATCGTTACCATTGCAGGTATTTATTCTGGGCTGAATATGAAGCTGGAAACAATCCCTGATATTACAACACCTGTTGTAACAGTAACCACGGTTTATCCTGGTGCTACACCAGAAGAAGTAGCTGATAAAGTTTCAAAACCGATGGAAGAGCAACTGCAAAATTTAAGTGGTGTAAACGTTGTTAGTTCATCATCTTTTCAAAATGCATCTTCTATTCAGGTAGAATATGATTTTGATAAAAATATGGAAAAGGCTGAAACAGAAATAAAAGAAGCTCTCGCAAATGTGAAACTGCCAGAAGGCGTAAAGGACCCGAAAGTTTCACGTGTAAACTTCAATGCCTTTCCTGTTATTTCATTAAGCGTAGCAAGTAAAAATGAATCTTTAGCTACCTTAACTAAAAATGTAGAAAAAAATGTTGTGCCAGGATTAAAAGGACTTGATGGAGTCGCATCTGTTCAAATTTCAGGTCAACAAGTAGATGAAGTACAACTTGTCTTTAAAAAAGATAAGATGAAAGAATTAGGTTTAAGTGAAGATACTGTAAAAAATGTAATTAAAGGATCGGACGTATCTTTACCACTTGGCCTATATACATTTAAAGACACAGAAAAATCAGTTGTTGTAGATGGAAATATTACAACAATGAAAGCATTAAAAGAATTAAAAATCCCTGCTGTTCCTTCATCAGCAAGCGGTCAAGGTAGTCAAACTGCTGGAGCTGGTGCACAAATGCCACAAATGAATCCAGCTGCTATGAACGGGATTCCGACAGTTACATTAGACGAAATTGCTGACATTAAGGAAGTCGGAAAAGCAGAATCTATTTCTCGAACAAATGGAAAAGAAGCAATTGGAATTCAAATTGTCAAAGCTGCTGACGCCAACACAGTTGATGTTGTAAATGCAGTGAAAGATAAAGTAAAAGAACTTGAGAAAAAATATAAAGACTTAGAGATTATTTCAACATTCGACCAAGGTGCACCTATTGAGAAATCAGTAGAAACAATGCTGAGCAAAGCCATTTTTGGTGCTATTTTTGCGATTGTTATTATTATGCTGTTCCTACGAAATATCCGAACAACATTAATCTCTGTCGTTTCCATACCACTTTCTTTATTAATTGCTGTATTAGTCATAAAGCAAATGGATATTACACTTAACATTATGACGCTTGGAGCAATGACAGTCGCTATCGGGCGCGTTGTGGATGACTCCATTGTTGTTATTGAAAATATTTACCGACGTATGTCGTTATCAGGAGAGAAACTACGCGGGAAAGATTTAATTCGTGAAGCTACGAAAGAAATGTTTATTCCGATTATGTCTTCTACCATTGTAACAATTGCTGTATTTTTACCGCTTGGACTAGTAAAAGGTATGATTGGTGAAATGTTCTTACCATTCGCCTTAACTATCGTCTTCGCTTTATTAGCATCGTTACTAGTAGCAGTTACAATCGTACCGATGCTAGCTCATTCTTTATTTAAAAAAGAGAGCATGAGAGAAAAAGAAGTACATCATGAAGAAAAACCAAGTAAATTAGCAAACGGTTATAAACGTATACTTGCATGGGCTTTAAATCATAAAATCATCACATCAAGTATTGCTGTCCTTCTATTAATTGGTAGTCTTGCACTTGTTCCAATTATCGGTGTAAGTTTCTTACCATCTGAAGAAGAAAAAATGATTATTGCAACGTACAACCCTGAACCAGGTCAAACGTTAGAAGACGTTGAAAAAATTGCAACGAAAGCTGAGAAGCACTTCCAAGATAATAAAGACGTCAAAACAATTCAATTCTCATTAGGTGGCGAAAACCCAATGAGTCCTGGTCAATCAAATCAGGCAATGTTCTTCGTACAATATGATAACGACACGAAAAACTTCGAAAAAGAGAAAGAACAAGTCGTTAAAGATTTACAGAAAATGTCTGAAAAAGGCGAATGGAAAAACCAAGACTTCGGAGCAAGTGGCGGTAGTAACGAAATCAAGTTATACGTTTACGGAGATAGCTCAGAAGACATTAAGCCTGTCGTAAAAGAT
This sequence comes from Bacillus cereus group sp. Bc031, assembly GCF_027716265.1. Classification (NCBI taxonomy): domain Bacteria; kingdom Bacillati; phylum Bacillota; class Bacilli; order Caryophanales; family Bacillaceae; genus Bacillus; species Bacillus cereus group sp. Bc031. Next base: position 96,345 of record NZ_JAQFUL010000005.1, on the reverse strand, counting down.
ATTCAAAACATAATGAAGAAAAACAAAGACTTAAAAGATATAGACTCTAGTATTGCAAAAACATACGCAGAATACACTTTAGTTGCAGATCAGGAAAAGCTAAGTAAAATGGGTCTAACGGCTGCACAAATTGGAATGGGACTTTCTAATCAACATGATCGCCCTGTTCTGACAACAATTAAAAAAGACGGTAAAGATATCAATGTATATGTAGAAGCTGAAAAACAAAATTATGAAACAATCGATGACTTAATAAATCGTAAAATTACAACGCCGCTTGGTAATGAAGTGGCTGTAAAAGATGTGATGACTGTAAAAGAAGGAGAAACTTCGAATACAGTGAAACACCGCGATGGCCGTGTTTATGCGGAAGTAAGTGCAAAACTAACATCTGATGACGTTTCAAAAGCATCCGCCGCGGTTCAAAAAGAAGTAGATAAAATGGACCTTCCTTCTGGCGTAGATGTTTCTATGGGAGGCGTTACAAAAGATATTGAAGAATCATTCAAGCAACTTGGCTTAGCGATGTTAGCTGCGATTGCTATTGTATACTTCGTTCTTGTCGTTACATTTGGCGGTGCTCTTGCACCATTCGCAATTTTATTCTCGCTACCATTTACAATCATTGGAGCCCTTGTTGCCTTATTAATCTCTGGTGAAACGTTAAGTGTCTCTGCAATGATCGGTGCCCTTATGTTAATCGGTATCGTTGTAACAAACGCAATCGTGCTTATCGACCGCGTTATTCATAAAGAAAATGAAGGTCTATCAACACGTGAAGCTTTATTAGAAGCTGGTGCAACACGCCTTCGCCCGATTTTAATGACTGCAATTGCAACAATCGGTGCTCTTATCCCGCTCGCATTAGGATTTGAAGGTAGCGGCTTAATTTCTAAAGGACTTGGTGTAACAGTAATTGGTGGATTAACAAGTTCAACATTATTAACACTTCTTATTGTTCCAATTGTTTATGAAGTATTAAGCAAGTTTAAAAAGAAAAAAGTAAAGTAACAAAAAAATAACCTCGCTAACTGCGAGGTTATTTTTTATTTCCAAACAAGATTAGGAAATCACCATAGCCTTCTTTTTCTAATTCCTCTGTTGGAATAAATCGAAGAGCTGCTGAATTTATACAATAGCGAAGTCCATTTGGTCCTGGACCATCTGGAAATACGTGGCCGAGATGTGAATCTCCTTCCTTACTTCTCACTTCTGTACGCGTCATATTATGACTCACATCCATTTTTTCCTTCACACTAGCTGACATAACTGGCTTCGTAAAACTAGCCCATCCACATCCACTATCAAATTTATCTAGAGAAGTAAACAAAGGTTCACCTGAAACGATATCTACATAAAGACCTTCTTCTTTATGATTCCAATACTCACTTCGAAATGGTGGTTCTGTACCATTTTCCTGTGTTACATAAAATTGCATCTCACTGAGTTTTTCCTTTAAATGAGCATTATCTTTTGGCCAATGTTGCTTAATAAACGCATCTCGCCCTGAGCCCTTACGGTATAACTCGTAGCGGAATTCATTTTTCTTATGATATCCTTGGTGATATTCCTCTGCGGGATAAAACGTAGCAGCTGGCAATATTTTTGTCGCAATCGGCTTTGAAAAGCGTCCACTCCTTGCAAGCTCTTCTTTTGAAGCCTCTGCTTTTTTATGTTGTTCTTCATTATGATAAAAAATCACTGTTTCGTAAGACTGTCCGCGATCGTGGAATTGCCCACCTACATCAGTCGGATCAATTTGTCTCCAATATATATTTAATAACTCCTCATACGGCATTTTATTTGCATCAAATGTAATTTGTACTGCCTCATAATGTCCCGTCGTTTCTGAACATACTTCTTTATATGTTGGATTCTCTTTATGACCACCTGTATAGCCAGAAACAACCTTTATAATTCCTTCCATCTCTTCAAATGGCGAAACCATACACCAGAAGCACCCTCCAGCAAATGTAGCTAATTCTACCTTTTCATTTACAGCCATTCTTTCACCCCTATTCTATCTTCTCCTTACAGTATGGCATAAGAAACATCATGTTATAAAAGAAAAAGCATCGAACATCGATGCTTTTTTCTCTTCACTTTATTTTTTTCCAGCGTCCCTCTCCATTTCATCACTTGTCACATCTAAGACATCTAATAAGAAAATGAAGATTGGAATACCGATAATTAATCCCCATACACCTAAGAAGTGTTCCGAGAAGATTAATACCATAAACGTATAGAAAATTGGTAAGTTTGTTTTTTGCGACATAAACTTCGGATTTAACACGTAACTTTCAAGCGCATGAATGACTGTTACGATAACTAAAATATAAACAACGTACATAATACCGCCGATATTGTAAGCAATCATACAAAGCGGGAATAACGAAATGATAACCCCAGCTACTGGAATTAAACCAAGTAAGAAGATCATTAACGCTAAACCTAATAATTGTGGGAATCCTAATATCCATAATGCAATAACGGATAAAACGCAGTTAACAACTGCAATTAAAAATTGTGCCTCAATTACTTTTCCGAATGAACGTGCAAATTTCTTACCGAAGTACTCGATTTCAGTATAGAAAATTGCAAGTCTGCTCTCTTTAAATTTTGCAGTAAAAGCAACGATACGAGCTTTCTCCAATAAGAAAAATAAACTTAAAATTAAAGAAAGTAACACTTGAAGGCCAAATTTCCCAACATTCGTAATCGATTTATACAAAATGTCAACGCCTTGTCCTACATACTTCGAAAGTTCCATATGATTAACAGCATTAACTGCATACTTAATTAATTCACTGTCCGGTGGGTTTCTTAAAAATACGTTAAATTGATAAATCAATTGTGAAATTTGTATCGTTAATACTGGTAAATATTTAAATAGCGTAATAGCAATTCCACCAATTAACATGACATATAGAAATGCTATAATGAGTTTTCGATTAATGGGCATGAAATGATCTAATTTGCGGGAAATAAACTTTTGGAATCGATCCATTAAATACGTAAGAATAAACGTAATTAAAATTAAATTCAACATACTTTGCAGCCCGTATAACACGAGAGCAAGTATTACTAATACGAGTAACCTCTGAAATCCTTTGCTTTGAAACAGGTTTTTTATTTGCATAATCGACGAGTACTCTCTCCTGTCCTATAAAGTAAAACGTTAATAAGTAGATTTTTCTCTCTTTTCTACTTTTAATTATTCATTCATATTAAGATTTTTATAAGCTCATTATACGCCTACCTTAGCAGATCTATAGTAGCTTACTTCTTATTTTACAATACAATGACCTAATTCAAAACGTATTCTACACAGTATTAATGAAGATTTAAGGAAACTTACATTTTGTCACAATAGGTCTTACCACTACTGTAACATAAAAAGCAAGCTATCAGTAGAAATCTGTCCTACAAATAGCTTGCTTTTCTCATTTTTTAAGTAATTTTTACTATCCAATGAATAGCATGAACATCGGTATGACAACTACCGTTACAACTCCAACTACTGTTACAGCAATACTTGCCATAGCTGCCTCTACTTCACCCATTTCAATTCCTACTGCCACTCCTAATGCATGACCTGCTGTTCCAAGTGCTAAACCTTTTGCAATTGGATGTTTCACTCTAAATGTTTTTAAGAATAACGCTCCTAATGCGTATACGATGACTGCGTTAAAGATTACTGCAAATGATGTAATTGCTGGTATACCACCAATACTTTCAGAGATTGGTAATGCAATTGCTGTTGTTGCCGCTTGTGGTAACATTGAATTCATTACTGCTGTATCTAGGCCAATTGCTTTTGCAACAATGAACACGACAATTACTGAACAAATAGATCCAACCACGATAGCTGATAAAATTTGCCACCAATATTTTTTCAACTTATCCACTTGTTTATATAATGGAATTGCAAACGCGATTGTTGCTGGCTCTAAGAAAAAGCTAATCATTTTTCCACCAGTATTATATTCTTCGAATGTAAAGTTACCTACTTTTAAAAAGACAATCCCTAATACCATCGCTACGAATAATGGTGTGAATAAGAAGAACCCTTTTGAATGCTTGAATAATAATGTTCCGATTCCGTATGCGATTAATGAAACGACGATTCCGAAATATGGAGTCATTGTGCTTGCCATGTTCATTCCCTCCTAACAATATATACTAAAATGGTTACGCAACTTTTCCGTGCTTGCGTCCTTTATTTACTACTTTCAATTCTTTTGTATCTTCTGTTTCTTTTTTATCTTTTCCTAAAATAAATTGTGCAAATAATCCTGTTACAGCGAGTAAAATAACTGTTGCGACAACAATTACAGTTAAAATTTGTACAAAATATTGTCCCATTACACCAAGAGAATTAATAACCGAAATACCTGATGGGACGAAAAGGAATCCGATAATACCTGTTAAAGCTGTTCCAAGTGATTCAACTTGTTCCAATTTAATAACCTTTAAACATAATAGACTAAATAAAATGACTAACCCGATTACCGATGAAGGCATCGGAATTGGTAAATGTGTTGCAATAATATTAGAAATTAACATAATAGCTGAGAATATGAATGCTTGTGATAAGAAACTATATACTTTTTTCGTACTCATTTTGGCCACCTCTTTCGATTTGGTACCTTTATTGTATAGGATATAATCGCCTTAGTAAGCGTTTATATAACAGAACGTCAAATATACAGAATCAGTTACAAATATAAAAGGATGAAATACAAAAGCTGCTTCTTAAATACGAAGCAGCTTCTTGAGTTCTTTTGCATATGTACGACTAACAGGTACTTTTGATCCTTCTTTCATAATTAAATTATAAGTAGAATTGAACCACGGCTGGATTTCAGTAATATGATTAATATTTGCAATGAAGCTACGATGTACACGCATAAAACTTGCTTGCGGCAACTTCTTTTCCAAAATCACAAGTGTATCGTGTGTTATATATGTGTCCCTCATTGTTTTTACTGTTACTTTTCCATCCACAAGTCCTACATATATAATATCTTCAATATTCACAAGTACGATTGATTCTTCAATTGGTAATGCTAATTTATGCATATCTGCCGTTACATCTGCCCCTTTTATTTCTTGCTTCGTTTCTATTTGCGCTTGTTTTTGTTTTTTATACTTCTTTAATGTTTGTACAATACGTTCTTCATCAAATGGCTTTAAAATATAGTCTAACGCGTCTACTTCAAATGCTTGCAGCGCATACTGATCGTATGCAGTAGCAAATACAATGGCAGGTGGATTTTTCATCTTCTTTAATATATTCGCGATTTCAAATCCGTTATCATCAGATAACTGAATATCTAGGAAAACAATATCTGGTTTGTTTTTCATTAACTCTTCTAATGCGTCCTCTACACAATCAGCCTCACCAATTATCTCAACTTCCTTCGTTCTTTCTAATAAATACTTTAGTTCATCGCGTGCTAACATTTCATCATCAACTACTAGTACTTTTAACAATCTGCTCTTCCTCCCCTACTTTTTTTGGAATAACAAAAGTAATCTCTGTCCCCTCGTTTAATTTACTTTCGATATGAAGCATCGTTTCTTTTCCAAATAGCCCAATAAGACGTTCATTAATATTATATAAAGCTGTTCCAGTCCCTTTCTTGGACGAAACTACCATCTTTCCTAATTGTTCTAAACGTTCTTCCTCAATTCCTTGCCCATTATCTTTTACTTCAAAATGAACCATACCCTCTTTTTCAAAAACATGCACTTCCACTTGGCATACTGGTTGCTTCTTCGGGAAAGCGTGTCGCAACGCATTTTCAACCAATAGTTGAAGAACAAATGGTGGTACTAAAGTTGTCTTTAGCTCATCCTCAATATACACCTTTACTTCATACTTATTTGGAAACCTTGCTTGTTCTAGCGATAAGTATGCCTGTACATGGTTTAATTCTTGTTCTAGTGGAATCAATAACTGACGTGCCCCTTGTAAATTACAACGGAAATACACACTAAGCTGTAATAATAACTTCCTTGCTTTTTCTACATCTGTTCGGCATAAAGCTGATACTGTATTAATCGCATTAAATAAAAAGTGTGGGTTAATTTGTGCTTGTAATGCCTTTATTTCCGCATCTTACAATAATTTACTTTGCAACTCAGCTTCCCCTAATTCAAGTTGTGTAGAGAATATTTTTGCTAACCCTTCTGCTAATTCCTCTTCCACACGACTTAACTGGTTAGGATTTTTGAAATACAGTTTTAATGTCCCTATCGTATTTCCATGTGAAGTGAGTGGAATAACAATCGCCGCTTGCAAAGGGCATCCTTCATGTTGACAATTAATGACCTCACGTGATTTTGCTTTCATTATTTTTCCTGTGTGTAACACTTCTTTCGACAAACCAGTTATTAAACTATGTGACGGAATATGGTGATCTGATGCTAATCCAACATGAGCTAATATTTTCTCTGTATCTGTTAAGGATACCGCATCAGTTCCTGTAAAGCGGTGAATAATTTGTGCCACATGCTTACACGATTCTTCTGTTAAGCCTTGGCGAAAATACGGTAACGTTTTATCTGCAATACGTAATACCTTATGAGTCTGAAGTGCCTTTGCATTCTCTTCCTGGCGCAAAATAGCTTGTATCATAGAAAGTAAAATAAAACTTCCAAAGCTATTTACAAGGATCATTGGTATCGCAATTGTTTTCACAATGCTCATTCCATCCTCTACAATTAATAGGATCATAATCATTTCTAAAGAAACGATAAACACACTTAAAACCGCTGAAAATTTAGGCGTAATTGTACGATTATACTTTTTGAAAATGTATCCAATATAACCTGTTATAACCCCCGCTAAAATTGAAGAGATTGCACAACTTAGTGCAGTCGTCCCGCCAAGCATATAACGGTGAATACCAGCAATCGATCCTACTCCAATTCCAACGATAGGCCCGCCAAGCAATCCACTAATTCCAACACCCATAATACGTGTATTCGCGATTGTGCTCGATGAAGAAACACCCTGTAGCCAATTTTCATTCATAATCGTATTACCCGCTATTTCAATCCCAGTGTAATTGCTTACAATTGTAAACACCGAAAAAATACAAATAAGCTTAAGCTTATCTACATAACCATCTTGCTTATGAAGAAGGCGCCTGAATGTTTTAATATGCGAAAGTAAAAATCCTAAAATAACAATAAGTCCGACGCGTTCAATCATCATAAGTACTAAATTTAGCATCTGTGATTCATTCCCTTTTATAGTAGTTAGTTTTATTATCGGAAAATAGTGAAGTGGGCGTCAAGAAGAATGAAATACCTTTTGCAATATTTTACACATAACAATTCCCTCTTTATTTGACAATCTAATAGAAGAGTGCTAAAAATAAAGTAATATAATACAGTCCTTTAACCCAACCCCGTGAGGTTGAGAAGGAAGTCGGAATACGTATGCTTTTTTGGCCTTCTCATCATATCAGGTGAGAAGGCCTTTTGTTATTCTTCCATAGCGACTGTAGAAGAAAATAAGGAGGAATAATGATGAACGTCACTACTGATGTACAATCAACAACAGAGGAGACGAAAGAGAAAAGATATAAAACACTATTTGGGTCTGCGCTAGGATATGCAGCAGAAGGCTTAGATATGTTGCTCTTATCTTTCGTACTCGTCTACATTTTAAAAGAATTTCATTTAAGCCCTGTTGAAGGTGGGAACTTAACTTTAGCTACTACAATAGGAATGCTAATTGGGTCTTATTTATTTGGATTTATTGCTGATTTATTTGGGCGTATCCGTACGATGGCCTTCACAATCTTACTATTTTCACTCGCGACAGCACTTATTTATTTCGCAACAGATTATTGGCAATTATTAATTCTTCGCTTTTTAGTAGGAATGGGAGTTGGTGGTGAATTCGGAATTGGGATGGCCATCGTAACTGAAACATGGTCGAAAGAAATGCGCGCAAAGGCAACATCCGTTGTGGCACTTGGATGGCAATTCGGCGTACTAGTCGCTTCACTCCTACCAGCATTTATCGTTCCACACTTTGGATGGAGAGCCGTTTTCTTATTTGGACTCATTCCCGCACTACTAGCTGTCTATGTCCGAAAAAGTTTAAGTGAACCGAAAATATGGGAACAAAAACAACGATACAAAAAAGAATTGTTACAAAAAGAAGCTGAAGGTAATTTAACAACTACTGAGGCAGAGCAATTAAAGCAAATGAAAAAGTTCCCACTTCGAAAGCTATTTGCAAATAAAAAAGTAACGCTAACAACAATTGGTCTTATTATTATGTCATTCATCCAGAACTTCGGATACTATGGAATCTTTACATGGATGCCAACTATTTTGGCGAATAAATATAACTACACATTAGCAAAAGCGAGCGGTTGGATGTTCATCTCTACGATTGGCATGCTCATTGGAATTGCAACTTTTGGTATTCTAGCCGATAAAATTGGTCGCCGTAAAACTTTTACAATCTATTATGTTGGTGGTACTATATACTGTCTCATTTACTTCTTCTTATTCACAGATTCAACATTATTGCTATGGGGAAGTGCATTGCTTGGATTCTTTGCAAATGGCATGATGGGAGGATTCGGAGCAATTTTAGCTGAAAACTATCCCGCTGAAGCTCGTTCTACAGCAGAAAACTTTATTTTCGGTACTGGACGTGGTTTAGCTGGCTTTGGACCTGTTATTATCGGATTACTTGCTGCAGGTGGTAATGTAATGGGAGCATTATCTCTTATCTTCATTATCTATCCAATCGGTTTAGTTACAATGCTATTATTTGTCCCAGAGACGAAGGATAAAGTATTAGAATAGATTGAAACTACACAGTGTACGATCTTCCTTCAAGAAAGATAGTTATATAAATAGCAAAGAGGAAGCATCTCTAATGAAATGCTTCCTCTTTTAATATAAAATATACAATTATTTATTTTGATCTACTAGCTTTTTGGAACAAGAAAGAAGTTTGCTCTTCTTCTTTTACAATACCTTGTTTTAATGCTAGTTCCCCTGCCACTTTAGGCGCTAGCCATAGCATTGGGAACAACAGAACGGATACTGGGACAGCTGTTACTACGATGAATGATTGCAATGCATTAATACTTCCCTCACCCATGTATAAAAGAATTGCCGCAACTGCTCCCATAATAAGCGACCAAAAAATTCGTAAGCTAATTCTAGGATCTCCGTCTCCAGTCACTGCCATCGAAATCGAATAAGCCATTGAATCTCCTGTTGTCACTACAAATAAAATTGTTAATAAAAGAAATGCCGGTCCAATAATATGAGAGAGTGGCAGTTGGTCTGTAATTGCAATCATAGCAGCTGGCATACCAGATGCACTTAATGCGGTCGATATAGAACCAGGATTCATTAACTCATAAAACACACCTGATCCCCCTAGTATAGTAAACCAAAACGTTGTAATAATAGGTGCAATAATTCCAATTGCAACGATGATTTCTCGAATTGTTCTTCCTCTTGAAATGCGGCTCACTAAAATTGCCATCATCGGTCCATATCCAATAAACCATCCCCAGAAAAAGATTGTCCACGATCCTAACCAACCTGTATCACCGCGGTATGTGCTCATTGGAATAAATTCATTTATATAAAATCCAAACGAAGATACAAACGAATCAATAATAAATCCACCTGGTCCACATAATAATACAAATACCATTAATAAAATCGCTAATTTAACATTTAAATCGCTTATAATTTGAATCCCTTTATTAATTCCTGTTACTGCAGATATAGTAGAAACCGCAACTACACAAATAATAATTGCTAATTGAGTAGTAAAAACATCAGGAATATTAAACAATGCTTGTAGGCCATAACTTGCTTGTAAGCCTAAAAATCCGATTGGTCCAATCGTCCCTGCAGCTACCGCAATAATGGCAAATGCATCAATCATTGTTCCAAGCAAACTCTTTCGCAATTTCTCACCAAAAATAGGATATAAAAGCGTTCGAGGTTTTAACGGCATACCTTTATGATAATGCCCATACATCATAACTACCGCACTGATTGTACCTAAAATCGTCCAAGCCAAGAAACCCCAATGCATATAACTTTGTGCTAAAGCAGGCATTACTGCTTCTTTCGTTCCAGCAGAAATACCTTCATATATCGGCGGCACCGTCATCAAGTGGTACATTGGCTCTGCAGCTGCCCAAAAAACGCCACCTCCGGCAAGTAATGTCGACATAATAATAGCAAGCCACTTTGCCGTACTAATCTCAGGTTTTTCTAATCCCCCAAGTTTAACTCTTCCATATTTCGAGAATGCCATACACATTGCAACAATAAATGTACCAATTAATAAAACTTGCCAGAAGGCACCAAAATATTTAATTGAAGTTGCAAAACTGCTATTAATGACTCCCTCTACATAATTTTTATTTAAGAAAACCGCAATTACAAATAATAAAAGCGAACCACCACTAATAAGAAATACAGGCCAATCCGTTTTTCGACTCTTCATCCTCATTTACACTTCCTCCTTCCTCAGCAATCTAAAAAAACAACTTTATTATGTTTTATTGTTTACACCCAAAACACAATGATTATATAAGCATAATAATTTATCTATTTCCTACACACTTATGTTGTCCCTAAAAATATGCTAAATCCCTTATTTAAAAGAAAATTTCTATTCCTCTTACATAAAAAAGCAAAATAAAAGACCTTATATTTCTATAAGGTCTTCGAAACAGAAATTTGATTATAACATAAGGAACTCCTTGGTTCAAAAAGCTCCTTCCAAAAATAACCGAGGGTAAGGGCTTCCATTTGCTACGTAACAGTAGTTAAAAAAAATTATATTTTTACAGAAAATGCCCTATACTACAAACTATTTATGAAAAAAATTCGGCTTCAAAATTTCATTCGGATACGGTTTATGATAAATATGAGTGGTAGCTGGAGATAACGGCGGAATGAGCCACACCCAATTGCCCGTTACAACACGACCGGAAGCAGCTTCTTGCTTCTCAAATTGCTGAAATTGTTGCGCCGCAGTATGATGATCAACAATACTGACTCCTTGTTTTTTAAAGGAATGTAAAACAGCCACGTTTAATTCAACTAATGCCTTATCTTTCCATAACGTACCGTTTCTTGATGTATCCAAATCCATCATTTCCGCAACTGCTGGAAGTAAATTATAACGATCATGATCCGCTAAGTTACGTGCCCCAATCTCTGTTCCCATATACCATCCATTAAACGGAGCTGCTGTATAGGAAATACCGCCAATTTCTAAGCGCATATCTGAAATCATTGGAACCCCGTACCATTTTACTCCAAGTGACGAAATTGGGTATTCTGGGTGTTCAATTGGCACCTCTTTTACTTCTTCTTTCGGAATTTCTTTATATATCGGCGCTTTTCCATCTATAGAAAACACAAGTGGCAATACATCGAAATTCGTACCTTCTCCTTGCCAGCCAAGTTCTTGACAAAAATCTGTAAACACAGCGGAATGAGAGTCACCAATCACTCCCATTTCTGTTTTATATCCTGCATACCGAATCAATTGGTGATTATAAATTCGTATATTATTTTCTTCACCTTGATATTGCTTAAAAATTGTAATGGTCGGTTTCACTTTCCCGTTATTCGTTGCATATTGAATATGATGAATTAATGCATTATATACACCTTCCTCATCATTTACTTCACGTGCATCTAATATGTGCATCTTACTCCAAAATAGTCTTCCGATACATCGATTACTATTGCGCCATGCCATTCGCGATCCATGAACAAGTTCTTCAAATGTATGTTCATACGTCCCCGTCTTCTCTATTTCAACTCGAATTTCTTTCATGCGTTCTTCTATGAATTGTTCTTTATTAAGCTCTTTATAGCAAATCGTAATAAAATGACTCGCTTCCTCTATTAATTGCTTCGTTTTACTCATAAGCGATCTCCTTCTATTTCAACAAAACGTTACTACTTTACAGTATAAGCAAAAAGAATAAGAGTCACAAACGAAAGTCGAAGTGTTACTTTTATTGTACTATCTTTCAGAAAATTAAGAGATTACTATTGACTTTCATGAAAAATAGGTGTTTTTTTACTAAGGTAAATTATTTTTACCCAGACCAACTTTTAGAGAGAAAGGAGGAAGTGTCATGTCTTCATTTCAATTACCAAAGCTTTCATATGACTATGATGAACTAGAGCCATATATCGATAGCAATACACTTTCTATTCATCATGGAAAGCACCATGCGACATACGTAAATAATTTGAATGCCGCATTAGAAAACTATTCGGAATTACACAATAAATCTTTAGAAGAGTTACTATGTAATTTAGAAGCTTTACCAAAGGAAATTGTTACAGCTGTCAGAAATAACGGTGGTGGACATTATTGTCATAGTCTTTTTTGGGAAGTAATGAGCCCACGGGGTGGCGGCGAGCCTAATGGAGACGTTGCAAAAGTAATTGACTATTATTTCAATACCTTTGACAACTTAAAAGATCAACTGTCTAAATCAGCAATTAGCCGTTTTGGAAGTGGTTATGGATGGCTTGTCCTTGATGGTGAAGAACTTACTGTAATGAGTACACCTAATCAAGATACACCTTTGCAAGAAGGCAAAATTCCATTACTTGTCATTGATGTATGGGAACATGCCTATTATTTAAAGTACCAAAATCGTCGCCCAGAATTTGTTACCAACTGGTGGCATACAGTGAACTGGGACCGGGTAAATGAAAAATATTTACAAGCAATTCAATCACAAAAACATTAGTCGTGCGTATAAGGTAAGTTTGGTAATGTAAAATTAGTATTGTCGAAATCCTCCAGAATCCCCCGGATTGCCACCGGGGGATTTATGATCATTTCATTGCATGTATGTAATAACGTAATACTTTTTCTATTTCTATTTTCAACCCTCGGAACGGGAATCCTAATTCATTAGCTTTTCCATTATGTAATGTACAATTAGTCAATTCATTATAAGGTGCTACATGATCTCCTACTTCTTGAATGAGTGATTTTATTCCCGTATTTTCTTCTATAAAATGAATAATTTCCCGAGTAGAAACTACCCCGTTGCTACAAGCATTAATTGGCCCTTCTATGTCTTTCATCCCACACCAAGCTAAAAATCCCCCGGCTTCTTCTTCATGTATAAACGACAATTTTCCATCTAGATCATTCACTGCGACAGGTTCTTCTCTCACAATATGTTCAACGTAAAATTGTAACCTTTTCGTATAATCGTTTTCTCCAATAACAACTGGAAAACGAACTGCAACAACTGGAAATGTTGCTTGTTGAAATACAACTGCTTCGGCTAATCTCTTTCCTTCACCATAATTGAAGTCATTCCTATCTCCATACGCAATTGCATACTCGTACGGATTGAAGTTCTCTTCTGATAAACTTAGTGTTGGTTCATAGACAGCCATTGAAGATGTCATAACAATTTCTTCGTTTTCCCTCGTAACACTTCACATATTATCTTCGCTGCATTCGAGCTATAGCATAAATTATCGTATACAATATCATAACTTTTATCTGCTAGACGCTCTGTTAGTTGTTTTTCATCTTCTCTATCTACAATAAGTCTTTTTACTCTACTCCCAAAAAAATCTCCCGTAATTCCTCTCGTCGCAATCGTTACATCGTGCCCATCTTGCAAAAGTGCTTCTACTAAATGTTTACCAAAAAATCTAGTTCCCCCTAGCACTAATACTTTTTTCAACTTTATCATCCCCATTTCGATAAATTGTAAAATACTACCTCTCTATTATAAATGCTAACATATAAAAAGCATGGAACTCGTTTAACGATTCCATGCTTTTCTACAAAAAATATATTAACGTACTCGATATTTATAAATACAATAACAGAAGTATAAAATAGAAATTACAGATACATAAACCCATAATTCATATACGAATCCCTCTCCCCATACTCCCATAAAATAAAAGAGTGAAGGTAACGTCAATGTTACCCATGATTGTACGAAGGCAATCCTTCCAAGATATTGATTGATGTTCTTTTTTTGTGTATTTAATACAAAGAATAAATACCAAAGTAATGCCCACATAAACCACGTTAACGCATTCACAACATCGTGGAATTGAACAAATGAAACAACCATATAGAATAAAGCAATAATTGCTACCCAAATGCAGAACCAACCTAAACCGCTACTATCCATTCCTTTTATAAAAGTAACACCTACATATAAATAGGTTAATCCGAATAAGAAAGTAGCTGCATATGAATATACCGTCCAATTACTTTGATCAGAAATCATGATTAAATAGAACGGGATAATAATTTGTAGTGCACCCACAAATAAATTAAAAACACCTGCACTTTTCATCTCTGCTTTTCCTAATATAACAAGACTATTTAAAAATAAAGCTGCACCCGAAAGTAATAATCCTACGTAACCCATATGTATTCGTGTGAAAGTCTTTCCCTTTCACACTTTTAACCTCCCCACAATATAAAGTGATTCTTTATTATTTTTCTTCCTATTTAAAACTACATACATAATTTTTAATCCAAATAGGTCAGACTTCCTACCTTGAAGAACACCAAATTTAAAACGCTTTCAATCATAAATAACCCTATCAGAACATTAATAGGATTCCTTGATTATAAACGTACTCTAACCATGACACAAGTATTGATGTTATTTTAAATATTACGTTTTTTATTTCTATAAAAATTAATAGGATAATGCACTTTTTCTATCTTATTCTACTAATTTCTAACATGGAATATTATAAAATGAGCTAGTCAGTAATACATTTATCTTTATAAGATAATCGTATACTGACCTAAACTTTCATAGTCAATATTGATAGTTTCTCATCCCTAATAATTGCTATTTATCATAAATATCATTCGGATTAATTGTAGGAATAAATCCATTTATAGAACTATATTTTTTAGATATGGTATTTGGAGTAACGGTAAACGTTACAATCTTATTACTTTGTTGTTTAAAATAGCGCATCCAATTTTGACTCCATTCATCTTTCGTAATAACTTGTTTATTGAAGTCCTCCCACAATACACCATGTATAAAATTCAAGGATGTATTTTTGATTGTGTCAAATCCCCAATTCTGTATAAGAAGCAAATCAGAATCAACACCTTTTATTTCTTTTAATAAATTTACATATGCTTCGCGAAATTTCCCTTGTGTAACTGGCTGATCATAAAAATAGTCGTCAATATCACCAGCGGTATCTAAAAACACACCGTCTATTCCTTTTCCAATAACTTGCTGTTTCACTTTATTTACAACAATCCGCCGGTAATGTTCATCAGCTAAATTCATAATATATGTATCCCACTGCTCAATCTTCATTTTCTTACCGTCTCGATAATAATAGTCTGATTCAACTACTTGCGATTTATGCCACGATTCTAATTCTAAAACACTAACATACCCAAGGACTACTGTTCCTGATTTTTTTAATTGCTGAACTTGCTCTTTCGAAAATGCATATGGCTCTATAATGACCATGTCATACTTTGAAAGTCCCTCAATTACTTGCTCATTTGCTTCACCATAATAAATTTTATAACTTCGTACATTTTTTAAAACTGGTTCCACGACATTTGCTTGGGCGGATGTACTTGAGGAAAAAATAAAAGAAAATATAGCTAAAAAGCATATGGAACGTTTCCACTCCATAATAATATTCCCCCCCTATAAAACTGTAATTTTTTATCATTTTAAATATTAATACAAGTATAGTAATACAATAACATTTTACATTTTTTCAAGCTCGATATTTAATAAAAATTCCAATAAATACAATACATTAACAAAAATTAGAATTTATTTCACTTGAATTTACTACATCTCTGTTGATAAAATGATTTGGGCTTTATATATTTTAAAATAATTCTTTTAAATTATGTATTTTATTTCAGTGTACTATTCCTCAAAATTAAATTTGCAAACGAAAGAAGGGATTTTTTATGCACTATAGACAATCTAATTTATTACAAAAAATGATTGAACCTACGATTCTCTTTATTGCTCTATTTTTTCTCTCAATACTAACTGATTTTCTAACACCAACGTATGAATACTTCTTACTCTTATTTATTACATTAATTATTTCTAGCCGGTATGGCATATCTATCGCCCTTTTCACCTTTCTAGAAGCAATGATTTATATTTTTGTAAGCGGTATATATAAGGAAGATGATATATTACTGTACTTTTATTCATTAGATTACTGGATTAATTGGATTTTCTTACTTGTTATTAGTTTATGTTGTGGACTAATGAGTACTGCACAAAAGGAACGGTATGAAGATGTACATATGATAAATAATGAGCTAAAAGCCGAAAATAAGGAATTAAAATATGTTGTGAAACAATTGGATGAAACACGTATTACACTACGTTCTCGTGTACTTGAATCAAATAATCACTTATCTAAAATGTATCATATGTTTAAAGCTTTAAATCATACACATCCTGAAATTGTACTCGATGAGGGGATAAATGTATTAAAAATGTATTTCGGAGCAAAAAAAATTGGTATCTATCACGTCGATAACAATAAACAATCACTTCGTATTAAATTAAGAGCAGAAACTGGTAAAAATACCTTACCTCAATCCATTTTTGTTAAAAATGCTTCGCTAGTCATCAAAAATGCTCTAGCACATAATCGACCTTTTTTCCGTACAGAAGAGGATTTTCAAGACGCTCCACTTTTAGTTGGTCCCGTCCTATTCCAAGATGATGTACAATACGTCATTATATTAGACGAAATTGAATTTTCAAAAGTAACTTCTGAGCAATTCGAACTTTTCACATGGTATTTACGCTGGATGGGTGATCGTTTACAAAACGCTTCTAATCTTTGGCTATCAAGTCAAGAGGATCGTACATTCCCTAAAACGAGCATTTATTATGAAGATGAATTTGAACATTTACTAAAAATAGAAAAGAAACGTTACGAAACATTATCTTATCCATATTCCTATTTTGAATTTACTGTTCCACAAGATTCCTTAGAAAGGATAAATTCTATTTTAAAAGATCATTTGCGTGATATTGATATATTCGGTTATAGCACGATCGAGCAAAAGGTTATGATTCTATTACCTGGCACTGAAGAAAAATTTTTATTACCAGTCAAAACTCGTATACAAAACGCTCTTTCTTCTAAAGGAGTGGTATTCTAATGATTTTACTCCTTCTTTACTTTATTTATGCTATTTTGGTTTTTCTTTTATTTCGTTTTACGAAAGGTTTGATTACTGAAGATAAGAAAGGAATTATTGAGTTTTGCTTGATTATCTCTCTCCTTTTCCCGCTTGTCGGACTTATTGTATCAGCAATCATGTTATTACTGAATATAAGACGCTCCAAGACCGAGTGGTTACAGCAATACTCTGAGTATGTTTCCTTTCAAGTTGATCATTATGAAGATATTTTGGCATCAGCAAAACAAGATATGGACCTAATTTCATTTTCTTCTGGATTAGAACTAGATAAGCCTGAATTACATAAACAACTCATTGTACAGTTAAGCTCCTCCCCTATTTCCAATGAAGGAGACTTATTGAAAGAAGCCATTCACCATAAAGATCCTGAAACTGTACATTACGCAGCAACTACTATTAATTTACTAAATGAACGGTACGAAAAACAGATCGAATACTTAAATAAGCAATTTCTACAAAATCCACAAAATGAAATTGCAGAAGAATTGGTTTCTAATTATTTAAGATATATAGACAGTGGTCTTCTTTCTAATCAGCAAAAGGAAAAAATAATCGCCGAATTTATAAAATTTATTACACAAAGTGTAGAACTATTCCCTACCGAACCTCTTTATCCTTTCCACCTTGGAAATCTGTTTCTACATACAAAACAATATGCAAAGTCTGAAGAACAATTTTTAAATCTTATTCATTTCTATCCTGAATCATATTACGGTTACGTTGGGTTACTTGAAATATATTATGAGCAAAAGTTATGGGACGAGCTCTATAACTTAATCAATAATCTAGCAGCTGCAAAAAGAGTTCATATACTACCGCGTAAATATCAATTATTTGTAAGGCAGTTTGGAGGCGCACACATTGAAAAAGGGGATTAATATATATATCGGAATTGTTAGTATCATTTTATTTCTCTTAATTATATCTATCCTTATATATCGAACAGAAAATTTCTATCAAAAGTTTTCTGTTCCTAAAACTAAAGAAACAGATATTGTTAAAACATTCAAAGCAAAAGATGTCGCCCAAAATGGACAAAAAATGCAATTATACGTTTTAAAAACGGATAATACATTAGGGCAACAAGTCGAATTTAATACGAAAAAGGCAATGGATTACGCACACCTACACTATAAAAATATTACAGCTAATGAAATTAAGGGACTTACTCCCTCTCCCTATACAGGAATTATTATTACAGGTGAAATAATGGCGCAACTTCCACAAGCTGATATTCAAAATTTTGTACAAATGGGCGGAAGGATTATTATCGCAAACCGACTTGATTCAGATTCTTCCTGGAACACATTATTTGGTATTACAAAAAAAGAAGGCTTCAAAGATGTGAAAGGATTAACCTTTGAAGAAGTTTTATTCCCTGGTTATCCTGATCTCTCAAGTTCTTCTCCATTGTTCACTCATAGCTCAATGAATATTACGCTAGATGAGAATACAACTAATACTTGGATTACTGCAGAAGATACTCCCATCCTTTGGACCAATGACTACGGTGAAGGAAAAGTCTTATATTGGAATACAACAGCATTGAACGATAAATTAGGTAGAGGTATGTTCGTTCAATCACTGGGTACTATTTTCCCGACTTTCGCTACAGTACAACTTGGAGCGGAGATTATGTATATCGATGACTTCCCATCTCCAATTCCAAGTGGAGAACTAAAAAACTTAACAACAGAAAAAATTTCTGTTGAAGAATTTTATAAAAAACATTGGTGGAAAAATATGAAGGATATCTCTGAAGAGCTTGATATTAAATATACAGGGGTTGCAATTGGGACATATCAAAATAAAGTAACGCCACCCTTTGAAAATTTTACAGGTAAAAATAGAAATACCTATTTATTATTTGGGAGAGAATTATTAAGTCACGGTGGAGAAATCGGTATTCATGGCTATAACCATCAACCTTTATTATTACCACCAGACCCAGTAGATAAAGCACTTGAATATGTTCCATGGAATTCAAAAGAGGACATGGAGAGATCCTTAGATGCTTTACAAAAACTCGTGTATAACTTCTTTCCAAACGAAAAACTAAAAACCTATGTACCACCATCCAATATTATAAATACAACTGGATTAAGTGCATTAAACGACGCGGTCCCAACTATGGAAACAGTTGCTTCTCTATATGTAGGAAGTAAAAGTAACGGCAGTTTAATTCAAGAATTTGGACCAGACGAGCACAACAAAAATATTTATCACTTCCCACGTATTACGAGTGGCTATGCTATTTCAGATGAAGAACAATTTATTTTAGCTGATGTTACTGCAAATTTAGGGGTTATCTCACATTTCGTCCATCCAGATGATATCCTTGATGAAAAACGTTCGGGTAATTTAACGTGGGAAGAATTATTTAAAGCTTATAAAACGACAATTAAAGAAATACGAGAAAGATATCCTTATATAAAAAGTATGACACAAAGTGAAGCAACTGCTTCCATGAAAATTTATCAAACCGGTGATTTAGCTGTTTCTTATGAAGATGATGCTGTTCACATTGCATATAAAGGATTACCAAACCACACTGCAACGATTATACGTGTGGAAGAAGGGAAAAAATTGAAAACCGGTTCATTCCCATACGGCACAGTTACAAAGCTAGATTCACAAATTTATAGCGTTATATTAAAACAAGCTAACGCTACAATTCCAATTAAAGGGGTATAGCAGATGAGAATAGGTTTAGTCGTTGAAGGAAGTTATCCTTTTGTCAGTGGCGGAGTAGCAAGTTGGGTACAAATAATTATCCAACAATTTAAAGAACATGAATTCACCATTTTTGCGATCGTACCGCAAATAAAAACAGAAGCGGAATATCAATATGAAATTCCTAACAATGTGAAAGATATCATTATGATTCCCTTACAATCAGAAAGTGACTCAAACCATATAAAAACCAATTTAACGACTGATGAAGTACAAACACTTCAAAAATGGTTTACATTCCAAGCTAACGACACAGAAGCATTACAAATATTAGGGAACAAGCAAAAGCTAGGAACACTACATTCCTTCTTCGAAAGTCGTGAATTTTATGAAATAGTAAAAGAAAGCTATTTGTATGAAGAAAGTAGTGGTTCTTTCTTAAATTACTTTTGGATGTGGAGATCTATGTTCACACCAATCATTCAAATTTTACAAATTGATTTTCCTGAATTAGATCTTATCCATTCTGTATCTACAGGCTATGGTGGGCTTCTTGGAGCTGCAATTAGTGCCAAATCTGATATACCATTTATTCTAACAGAGCATGGTATTTATTCTCGGGAACGTGAAGAGGAAATACTCCAATCAACTTGGATACCAATCGAATACAAAAAAAGATGGGTTTCTTTCTTCCATCATTTATCTCACCAAGCATATGAACAAGCTGCTGATGTGATTACGTTATTCGGACGGAATAGTGCATATCAAAAAGAACTAGGAGCTCCGGCCCATAAACTAAAAATTGTTCCAAATGGTGTTACTTTATCTGACTATAAAGGGCTACGTAAGCCAAAACATTATTCAGCTAAACTCATCATTTCTGCTATTATACGAGTTGTGCCAATTAAAGACGTAAAAACAATGATTTATGCAGCTAAATTATTATTAGAAAAAGATATTCCATTTATCTTCTACTTATTAGGTCCTGATACAGAAGAACCAGAGTATGCCCAAGAATGTCGTGATTTAATTCAGCAACTTGGATTAAAAGAACATGTAATAATGACTGGCAGAGTAAACATTAAAGATTACTTAAAACAAACGGATATTCTCGTATTAACTAGCATATCTGAAGGGCAACCACTAGCTATGTTAGAAGGAATGGCATCGGGATTACCATGGGTTGTTACAGACGTTGGTTCTTGTAAGGAGTTAATTTATGGACAAGATGAAGATCCTTACGGCCAATGTGGCTTTGTTGTACCACCTGTATCTCCTGAACAAGTTGCCACCCACTTAGAATGGTATTATCGCCACCCTGAATCCATTCAACAATTCGGAAACAATGGGCGTAATCGTATTGAAGCATATTATCAATTATCAGGTGTTGTTGATAGTTATCGTAAGCTTTATTTAGAAAGGGGTGCGAAAACATGGCAGGTATAGGATTTCGATTACAAAAATTATTTCAGGAAGACTACTATTCTTCAAGGGTAAAAGCTTATGGATTTTCGTTATTTGTTACAGCTGGTCCTTGGTTAGTCGTTATTTTAGCAGTAACAACTATTCGATTCATTTTGAGTTTATTTCATTCTATTTCAATTGAAGAACAGCGTCTTTTCACTATTTCAATTTCATATTGCTTTATTTTTTCTCAAATTATTTACGGAGCATTGCAGCTCATTGTAACTAGATATGTAGCTGACCTTTTATACGAACAAAAAGCTGATAAAGTATTTTCTTCATTTTTAGGAATGACGAAGATCACACTTTTTTTAGCTATTATGTTATGGCTTTTGTTTGCATTTTTCACACCGTTAGCTTTATATTATAAAATCGTGATGCTATTTTTATTTTTAGCTTTAAATATCATCTGGATTCAGTCCATTTATTTAACAGCAGCTAAAGATTATCAATCAATTGCACTGGCATTTTTAATTGGATCCATTTTTTCCCTATTAGGAATTATCCTAGTAGCTTACTGGCACCCTACACTTGGGTTAGAACATGAATCTGCCCTATTGCTTTTAATTTCTTTTACACTCGGTACTTTCATTACACTAGTATGGTTAAGTATCGTTATTGTACGAATGTTTCCAAATAGTGATGCTACTGAACAATTTACCTTTCTGTCTTATTTAGATAAATATCCAGAATTATTTTGGTCAAGCCTCTTTTACAATGTGGGTATTTGGGTATGTAATTTTGTTATTTGGTTTGGAGACGGTCGGGGAAATATTGAAAACACATTTATTTATCATCAAATTTATGATACTTCTGTTTTCTGGGCGTATTTAAGTATTATCCCAACCTATATTTTCTTTGTAGTATCCATTGAAACCAGGTTTTATGAAAGATATAAAAAGTTCTTCGGTTCGGTAAATAATGGCGGAACATTACATACGCTTTTACAATTGAAAGATTCCATGAACTTTGTCTTAAAGCAGGAAATGGAACGTATACTTCGTAATCAAGGTATTTTTTCCTTACTTATTATTTTTATAATATGGATGTTTAGTTCGCAATCTGGAAAAACAACACTTAATTACTCTATTCTGCAACTAACTATAGTTGGTGCTTATGCAAATGGAATGGTGCTCGTTATTACATTACTACTCCTATACTTTGAGGATCGTAAAGGGGCATTTCGAACATCAACTATTTTCTTTTTTGCAAACTTGTTATTAAGCCTTATCCTGCTTCCATTTGGATTCAATGGTTACGGCATTAGTTTCGCCGTTGGATCTTCTATTACATTCCTATATGCTATTTCTAGGCTCTTTACTTACATTAAAGATATTGATTATTATACATTTTGCCAGTCAAATATTCCTATAAAACAGCGGACCTTTTTTACCAAATTAGCTAATAAACTTAACGGGAAATAAATACAAAAATGACCTTTGCTCATGCAAAGGTCATTTTTTGTATCTACATATTAAACTTCCAAATAGCCATTTTTATTATTTGATTGCCATCTCCAAGAATCTGCACACATTTCTTCTAATCCACGTTTTGCTTCCCATCCTAGTTCACGTTTTGCCTTTGATGCATCTGCAAAACATATTGCCACATCGCCAGGACGACGCTCTGTAATTTTATAAGGAACTTTTTTTCCTGAAACCCTTTCAAATGCTTCAACCATCTCAAGTACACTATACCCTGTACCTGTGCCCAAATTATAAGCATCTACTCCTGTTGTATTCAGTACTTTCTCTAGCGCTTTTACGTGACCTTTTGCTAAGTCTACAACATGTATGTAGTCACGGATGCCTGTTCCATCTTTCGTTGGGTAGTCATTTCCAAATACACTTAATTCTTTTAGCTTACCTACTGCCACTTGTGTGACATATGGCATTAAGTTATTTGGAATTCCATTTGGATCCTCTCCAATACGTCCACTTTCATGTGCACCAAATGGGTTGAAATAGCGAAGTAACGCGATACTCCATTCTCTATCTGCAAATGCTACATCACGCATAATTTGCTCAATCATTAATTTCGTTTGACCATATGGATTTGTTGCACTTAATGGAAACTCCTCTGTAATCGGTGACGTTTCCGGGATACCATATACAGTTGCGGATGAACTAAAAATCATCTTCTTTACATTATGTTTCTGCATTACTTCACATAGCACTAAAGTGCTCGTAATGTTGTTATGATAATATGTTAATGGAATTGCTACTGATTCCCCTACAGCTTTAAATCCTGCAAAGTGAATAACTGCTTCGATTGCATTTTCTTCAAAAATTGCGTCAAGTGCTTCTTGATTTAAAACATCTTCTTTATAAAACTTAAATTGTTTTCCTGTTATTTCTTTCACTCGATTTATAGATTCTACCGAGCTATTCGAAAGATTATCAACTACTATAATTTCGTAACCGCTATTTAGTAATTCTACACATGTATGACTACCAATATACCCTGCTCCACCTGTTACAAGTATTGCCATAATTATAGTCCTCCATATTTCATTCATTATAAACTTCTCAAAGTATATCACATATTTCTTATCCTATGTTTAATATGCGAACACAGAAACTTACATTTTATCCCATAATAATTTTATAACATATACGATTCCAATCAAATAATAAGAAAAACGCCACATAATTTTTGTTATGTGGCGTTTTTCTTATTAAATTACGTAACAATATACACTTAGAAAATGTGCAAGACTACCTAATAATACAAAAACGTGAAAAATTTCATGATGCCCCATATATTTAAACTCTAGCCATTTTGGCTTTGTTCCATAAATAAATCCACCAATTGTATAAAAAATGCCACCAAGTACTAAGAAAACAATGCCTCCTGTACTTAAATTCTCAGCTAACGGTGCAAAGAATAAAACAATTAACCAACCCATCGTAATATAAATTGCTGTCGATAACCATCTTGGACAATTAAACCAAAACATTTTAAACACAATGCCACAAATCGCAGTTGCATAGACTAAACAAAATAATAGCAAACCACTTGCTGAATTTAATGTAATTAAGCAAAAGGGTGCATATGTACCTGCAATTAATATAAAAATCATAGAATGATCTAGCTTCCTAAAGAAGTAAATAACACGTTCATTGGCCACAACACTATGATATACAGCTGATGCCGTATAAAGGACCATCATTCCAATCCCAAACAAAATAACAGCTGTAATTGCAGCAAATGATGGCATCTTGATAGAAACTTTCACAAGCATAGCTAATAAGGCAATAAATGATAATATCGCTCCACCTAAGTGAGTAAATGCATTAACTGGTTCCCTTACATAAGTATTCATAATAACACCCCTCATATAATTACATGTAGTTTTGGTAACTACATGTAATTATATGCACATTTCTTTTTAAGGTCAACATTTACAATTCATTTGTTTCGTAATACCATATTTAAAGATGTATTAGACATTAAGTTCCACTAAGTTATAAAAGTGAGGGATTCTACGTGGAAAATATAAATGAATTACTTGAGACATTGCATTTAGAAAAAAATATTAAACTTGAGGATATTCCAAATGTTGACTTATATGTAGATCAAGTTGTCCAACTATTTGAGAATACTTATGCAGATACAACGAGAACTGATGATGAAAAAGTATTAACAAAAACGATGATTAATAATTACGCAAAAGGGAGACTATTCATCCCTATCAAAAATAAAAAGTATTCAAAAGAGCATATGATTTTAATTAGCCTAATTTATCAATTAAAAGGTGCTCTTTCCATTAACGACATAAAAAGTTCATTAGAAACTATAAATGACTCCTTATTAAATGATGATTCATTCGAATTAAATACGTTATACAAAAATTATCTTGCTCTTACTGAAAGCAATGTCGAAAGCTTTAAACAAGACGTAAATAACCGTGTTACAGAAGTAAATGAGATTTCTTCCTTAGAAGACACAAAGCTAGAAAAATTTCTACTACTAACATCCTTCGTGACTATGAGTAATATGTATAGACGTTTAGCGGAGCAACTAGTGGATGATTTAAAAGAATCATAAATAAAAACTATCCACCTATTAAAGTGGATAGTTTTTATTTACTTAATTGCTTCATGAACTTTTAGTTGTTTCCCTTTAATCGTTGTAGTCTTCATGACTTTCAAGACAAGTGGTCCTTTTCCATTTAATATTTCAACGTAAGAAACATTATCTTGTATCGTAATAATGCCTATATCTTCTGCTGTAATACCTTTAATTTTAGCGATTGTACCGACGAAATCTACCGCCCTAATTTTCTTTTTCTTCCCGCCATTAAAGTAAAGCTTCATAATGCCTTTGTTGATGTCTGCATTTTTATCTTTCTTTATAATTGGTTTAGCATGTATCTTTTCTTCAAATGCAGCTTTCCCTTTCATAACTTCTTCTTTTGAAGGTCCAATTGCCTTTGGAATTTCAAAGCCAATATACTCCTCAATCTCTTCTAAAAATCTATTTTCATATGGTGTTATAAATGTAATAGCTTTTCCACTATTTCCAGCTCGTCCCGTTCTTCCAGTACGATGTACATAGCTTTCTTTTTCAAGTGGAATATCATAATTAATAACATGTGTAATATTATCAATATCAATTCCCCTCGCAGCCACGTCTGTTGCTACTAAATAACGAAATTTTCCTTTTCTAAAATCATCCATGACTTCAAAACGATCTTCTTGTACCATACCACCATGTATTTTGTCACAAGGATAGTTAGCTCGGTTTAATTGTCTATATACATGATCTACATTTTCTTGTGTACGGCAGAAAATAATACAGCTATCCGGATTCTCAATCGTTGTTACATCTTTAAGTAGTGAAAGCTTCTCGTCTTCTATCACCTCAAAAAGAGTATGTTCAATTTTATCCGTCGTAATCCCAGCCGCTTTAATTTCAATATGAGTTGGTGCATTCATATATGTACGTGATAACCTTTCAACATCTTCCGGTAAAGTTGCTGAAAATAGCATTGTCATTCTATTTGTAGGTAATTCATCAATAATTGCCTCTACTTGATCGATAAAGCCCATGTTTAGCATTTCATCCGCTTCATCAATCACTAAATATTTTAATCGCTCTAAAGAAAGGGTCCCTTTTTCAATATGATCCAATACACGCCCTGGAGTCCCTACTACAATATGCGTCTTTTGCTTTAACTCTAATTTTTGACGTGCAAATGGGGACTTACCATAAATTGCGGCGGCTTTAATTCTTTTGAATCGCCCTATATTTGTAATATCTTCTTTCACCTGTACCGCAAGCTCTCTCGTTGGTGTTAAAACTAATGCTTGTGGTTTATTCTCTGCCCACTCCACCATTTCACAAAGTGGAATACCAAATGAAGCTGTTTTTCCACTTCCCGTCTGGGACTTCACAACAAGATCCTTCTTTTGTAATGCGACTGGAATAACCTTACCTTGTACTTCTGTTGGATGATCATACCCTAACCCAGTAAGTGCCCTTACAATTTCTTTACTTAATTTATACTCAAAAAACCCTTTTTCACTCATATATTAACCTCATTTTATTCTGTATTATTTTCTTTTTTATCTTTTGTATACGTTACTATCGCCCTACTTATTATACTTGAAACCTCACACAAAAAGATGGATTATGCCAGATTCATCTTTTTACATAGAAATAAACCTTATCATTTCATATATTGTTCAACTACTTGATAACATCTTTTGCTCGTATTGTTAGCATTAACCTTTTCATAGAATCCTACATCCACTCAAAAAAATAAAAAGAATACATACATCCTTGTATAATCACCTTAATTTTCCAACATCCCTATAGACGAACAATATAAAACAAAAAAACATTTTAAATTCGTGTTTAACGTTGTTTTTTAGATATAAAATCTACTTTTTAAAAAAACGTTAAGAAATCCTTTGACTTTTTAATGAAAACAATGTAAATTATCATATGGACGAACATTTTTTATTAATAAAAATAAAATATTCGTATTTTAGGGGTGTAAATGATGGAAAACGTATTCGACTATGAAGATATTCAATTAATTCCTGCAAAATGTATTGTGAACAGCCGCTCTGAATGTGATACAACTGTCACTTTAGGTAAACATAAATTTAAATTACCTGTCGTACCTGCAAATATGCAAACGATTATTGATGAAAGAATTGCAACGTATTTAGCTGAAAATAATTACTTCTATATCATGCATCGTTTCCAACCAGAGAAACGAATCTCATTCATTAGAGATATGCAATCACGTGGATTAATCGCTTCTATTAGCGTTGGTGTAAAAGAAGACGAGTATGAATTCGTACAACAATTAGCTGCTGAACATCTTACACCTGAATACATCACGATTGATATCGCGCATGGACATTCTAATGCTGTAATCAACATGATTCAACATATTAAAAAGCATTTACCAGAAAGCTTCGTTATCGCTGGAAACGTTGGAACTCCAGAAGCGGTAAGAGAATTAGAAAACGCTGGTGCTGACGCAACAAAAGTTGGTATTGGACCTGGTAAAGTTTGTATTACTAAAATTAAAACAGGCTTTGGAACTGGTGGTTGGCAGCTAGCTGCACTTCGCTGGTGTGCAAAAGCTGCAAGTAAACCAATTATCGCTGACGGTGGTATTCGTACACATGGCGACGTAGCTAAATCTATTCGATTTGGGGCAACTATGGTTATGATCGGTTCTCTATTCGCTGGTCATGAAGAGTCTCCAGGGGAAACAATCGAAAAAGACGGCAAACTTTATAAAGAGTACTTCGGTTCAGCTTCTGAATTCCAAAAAGGCGAGAAGAAAAACGTTGAAGGTAAGAAAATGTTCGTTGAGCATAAAGGTTCTTTAGAAGACACTTTAATCGAAATGGAACAAGATCTTCAATCTTCTATCTCTTACGCTGGTGGAACAAAATTAGACTCCATTCGTACTGTAGATTATGTAGTCGTAAAAAACTCTATTTTCAACGGTGATAAAGTATATTAATTTTTAAACTTAACTCGAAGGACAAGTATTTTTATGCTTGTCCTTTTTCATATATAGAAATGTAAAATATTTTCATTTTACTGAATTTTCTAGTATCATGTTTTTAGATACTTATAATAAGGGGGATATAATATATGAAAGATGTAATTGAGAAACGCCATATTCGCGCAGAAGTTCCTATTGAATTAACATGGGACCTCTCTGATTTATACGAATCTGATAAAGAGTGGGAAACTGCATTACGTGTATTAACAGATGATATAAAAAAACTTGATGCGTTTAAAGGTCAATTACACACTAGCCCCACTATCTTATTACATTGCCTACTTTTAGAAGAAGAGCTTTTAATGAAGTTAACAAAACTATACTCCTACGCAAATTTACAAGAATCTGTTGATCGTACAAATCCAGTTATTCAAGCGAACTCTTCCAAAGTTGCTGCTTTATGGACGGAAGTACATACTGCATTATCCTTTATCCATAATGAAATTCTCTCATTAGAAGAAGGCACAATTGAAAAATATTTAACTGAAGAAACAAAACTCGAACCTTTCCGTAAATCATTACTAGACATACTACAAAAAAGGCAGCACACGCTCTCTCCTGAAACAGAAGAAGCTCTTGCTGCACTTGGCGAAGTACATAGTTCTCCATACAAAATTTACGGTATGACTAAATTAGCCGATATGGATTTTAACTCCATACAAGATGAACAAGGAAATGAACTCCCTGTGTCGTTTGCATTATTTGAAAGCAAATATGAGTTTTCTCCAAGCGCAGACATACGTAGGAAAGCATACTCATCATTTGTTTCCACCTTGAAACGATATAAGAATACAGTGGCAACAACATATGCGACTGAAGTAAAAAAACAAGTAACACTCTCTCGTTTACGCAAATTTGAATCTGTTACTCATATGCTTTTGGAACCTCAAAAAGTTCCACTTGAAATGTATAACAATCAACTCGATATTATTTATAAAGAATTGGCGCCTCATATGCGCCGTTTTGCAGATTTAAAAAAGAAAGTATTAGGACTCGATGAAATGCTGTTCTGCGACTTACATGCACCTTTAGATCCCGAATTTAATCCAGCAATTACTTACGAAGAAGCTGGAAAACTCATTCAAGAATCTTTACAAGTACTTGGCGATGAATATAGTGCCATTATCAAAAAAGGTTTCAAAGAAAGATGGGTTGACCTTGCAGATAACGTAGGCAAATCAACTGGAGCATTTTGTTCAAGTCCATATGGTTCTCATCCGTACATTTTAATTACATGGCAAAATACGATGCGCGGCTGTTTCACATTGGCTCATGAATTCGGGCATGCTGGTCATTTTTATTTAGCAAATAAAAACCAGCGTATTATGAACGTACGTCCATCTATGTACTTCGTTGAAGCACCATCTACAATGAATGAATTACTATTAGCCCAGCATTTATTAGCGACCACTGACGATAAGAGAATGCGTAGATGGGTCATTCTGCAACTACTCGGCACATATTATCATAACTTTGTTACTCACTTACTTGAGGGAGAATATCAAAGGAGGGTATACACGCTAGCAGAAGAAGGTGGAGCACTTACAGCTACAACCTTAACTGAAATAAAAACAAATGTCCTTTCAACATTCTGGGGAGATTCCGTAGAAATTGACGAAGGTGCTGGCTTAACTTGGATGCGTCAACCTCATTATTATATGGGCTTATATTCTTACACGTATTCCGCAGGCCTCACTGCATCTACTGCGGTGGCTCAAATGATTAAAGAAGAAGGACAACCTGCTGTTGATTGCTGGTTAGATGTACTTCGCGCTGGTGGTACGATGAAACCACTTGAATTAATGAAACATGCCGGAGTCGATATGTCAAAACCAGATGCAATCCGCAGGGCTGTTTCTTACGTTGGTTCCTTAATTGATGAATTAGAGAGCTCTTATCAAGAATAAAAAATAAGCCCTCGCTTTATGAGGGCTTATTTCATATTTACTTTCCAAATCTTTTACGGTATCCACATTTTCTACATAGCTCTTCAACTGCAACTCTTCTAGAAAATCCATCAACAATGTTTGTTGCTCTTTCACCTTCTATAATGTTAGAAAATGAATCATTATTAATATTTCCAAGGTTAATAATCCCTTCACCATCTAAACAACAAGGAATAACCGTTCCGTTCGCTAAAATACCAGCTTGATTTCGAAGCCCATGACAGAATCCTTTTCCATCATCCTCTTCTTCATGCAATGCTGGCCACTGGAATTCATAGTCTTGATTAATAAAGACACGTTCCGCAATTTTTATACCTTTTCCTGGTGTAAGCTTCTCTTCAATTTGATAAGATAAATTAAACTCATTTTCAATGATAGATAATAACTCTCTATTCTTTTGGATTTCAGCATTTGTTTTATTATCCTGCGTTAAATTCCATAATCTTAGTGAAACAATTAAATCTGATTGACTTGTCGCCTCTCTAATGAAGGAAAGTATACTTCTTACATAGCCCTCTTTGTCTTGTGAACCTGGGTGTCCATCAAAACTATGCAGTGAAAAATTCATTTGTCTTAAAGCAGGCTTATTTAACAGTCTATGCCTTCTCTTATTAAT
This sequence comes from Bacillus cereus group sp. Bc031, assembly GCF_027716265.1. Classification (NCBI taxonomy): domain Bacteria; kingdom Bacillati; phylum Bacillota; class Bacilli; order Caryophanales; family Bacillaceae; genus Bacillus; species Bacillus cereus group sp. Bc031. The sequence goes on along the minus strand of NZ_JAQFUL010000005.1, from coordinate 65,335 downwards.
TAACGTTCCGTTCGTTGTAATATTAACTTTAAACCCTTTTTCATGGCTTAAATCTAACAATTGATCTATTTTCGGATGAAGCAACGGTTCACCCTTCACGTGCAAATAAATGTAGTCTGTGTGTGGTTTAATTTGGTCTAACCTTTTTGCAAAATCCTCCACAGAAATGAATTGCTTCTGTCTTTCCGTCGGCGGACAAAAGCTGCACGCAAGATTACATACACTCGTAATCTCCAAGTAAAATTTCTTAAACTTCTTCACCTTTAACTCCTCACTTCTATGACTACTTATACTTTTTCCTCTTCATATTACAGCATACTTTTTTAGAAATAGAAACATACTTATTTTAGGAAATATAGAAAACGGCCACATCTGTAGCCGTTTGAATGTACTATTACTATTTATGATACGGTTCTCCGTGACGGATTAGATGGTAAATCATCATCATCAAAGAACCAAAAAGATATATGCTTAATATCTTTTCTGTCTGGGGTCACTATAATTTCTTTTATTAGGGAACGTACTAAAGTTTTCTTTTGCTCACTCGTTGCAACCTGGAATGCCTTGTTGAAATCATTAAAGAACTTTTTTAACTCATTTGGTTTAACATCAATTAAAGGTGATTTCTCTTCAAGTTCGCTTTTTAAAGTGATTATCTTTTTTTCTAAACTTTCTATACTTTGATTTACTTTTTCGACTAAACGGTTATAATTTTCAACCGTGATACTTTCATCAAAAAATTTATCATCTAGATGTTCCCGTTTGGCTTTTTGTTTTTTTAATTCCTTCTCAAACAATTCTATATCTGTTACCAAATTTTCACCACTGTTAGTTTCATTACTTATTAATTTTTTTAATACTTCTTCAATAAAGTTTTTATTATTTATAAAAGAAGAAATAATTTTTAAAACCTTTTCCTCTATCCAATCTTTTTTTATCAGATTACTATTACATGATTTTGTGCCAGCAACGTGAAACCTTTGACACATATAATACAGATGATATCCATTACCATCCCGTCTTTTTACTTTACTCATTACTGTACTCCCACCACATTTAGGACACTTTATGACCCCTGATAAAAAGAAGTCTCCATTAAAGTTACGATTAGATGAATAGCATTTTGTCTGTAATTCATTGATTTTCTTTACTTTTTCCCATGTTTTAATATCAATAATTGCTTCATGCTCACCTTTAATTGTAATACCTTTAGTTTTTCCAGCTCTACGAGTAATCGACCAATCTTGCTGTTTTCTCCATACACTATTTCCTATGTATTTCTCATTATTTAAGATAGTTCGTACTGCTTCAATTCTAAACGGATTACCCATTTTCGTTTTCTTATTTTTTTTATTTAAATGATTTGTTATTCTTTTATAGCCCCAACCTTCGGCTCTTAATTGGAATATTTCTTTTACTATTCTAGCTTCTTCTTCATTTATTTCCAATTTTTTATTTACATTATTGTAACCTAACATTTTTCCCCCATTATTTTTCCCAGATTCTGCTCTTTTCCGCATTCCAGCTTTTACTCTGTCGACTATAATCTCCCTCTCATATCTAGCAAATGTGCTTAATAGGGAAATAAACATGTATCCAGTAGTTGTTGAGGAATCAATATCTCCAGCACTAATTAATAGGCTTTTCTTATTAGGATGTAAATGAGTATCAATAAGATTCATTACATCAGTATTATTGCGAGATAACCTATCTACTTTCCATGTTAAAATGGTATCGAATTTGTCACTAGCAACATCTCTAAACATGCGCTGGACTTCTGGTCGGTTAAAATCTTTACCAGAATATCCTCCATCCCTATATATATCATAAATTTCATAACCTTTCTTTTCAGCATATGCGATTAAAGCATCCTCTTGTGCGCTCATAGAGAATCCATTGGTTTGCTCTTGTGTTGAAACTCTTGTATAAATTCCAACAGTTTTTTTCTTAATAATATTCATTTATTTTCTCCTTTTTTAGGGATTTGTTAGGTGATTATTTTAGTGCAACAAACTTAGTGGCTTTTTCGAATTTTCATTTCCTGTAGAAAAACTTGAATCATGTTACTAGCAACTACTGAACTAAAGACTTCATTTAAATCTAGAAATAAACACACTTCATAATTTTTCCAAATATTACTTTTTACATATTCTAGCATTGAACAGCATTATTTGTTTGATTTTTTATATGTAGAAAAAATACTTACTAACGTTTCAATAAACTCAGCTTTTTTTATTTCTGTATCAGTTAGTTTAATAAGTTCTTTTGTAAGCATAATTTTTAGTACCTCTGTTCTTAATATTTTTTGAATTTTGATACCTATAAGTTAGCAGATTCACTTATTTAAAAGTTGAATTATGAAATTTATTTTTCTAAAATAAAAAGTTTATATTTTCTGAATAGTAATAAAACAAACCCGCTCATTTAGAAATGAACGGGTTTGTTTTATTACTAACTTCTAATTGCCTTTCTCAGTATATCCTCTTTTCCTTCATTAAGATAATCAAGAAAATCTTCAATATTTAATTTTTTATCAATTAAATTAATAACTATATTTTCGTCTTCTATATTTTCTTTTTTATCATTAGGCGGGAAATAAAAAGATATTGGTATTTCTAAAATTTTGTACTCATATTTATCGTATTGAAACTTACCTTTATATTTCTTGGTTTTCAATGTTTGAGAAATCAGACCAACTGATACTAGTCGTTGAACGTCCCTTCGAAGGTTCAAATCATCTCTAATAGAACATTTTTCAGATATTTTCTTCATAGAGACCTCTAGTTTCATTTCATCTCCACTTGCTCTGCTCATTAAATAAGCATAAATTAGCTTTTGTCGTGGAGTAATTAAATACGAGCGTAAGACAGCATAGTGCAAAAAAAAGAAATTCCCTTTCACATTGAGATTTTCCCTATGTAATAAATGAAAATCATTTTCCTTTTCTCTTTTTTCAACTAAATTTCCTTCACTTAATCTCTTTTTCACATTTTTAAATGTTGGACGAGTCACTCCAAATTCCTCATATAGATTTTTTAAATTTGCAAACGACATATGTTCAGGAATATCTTTACAAATCGAACTAAGATATATGTAAGTCATCTTGTCAGTTTTCTTCAAATTATCCACTTGAAATAAGCCCTTAAAAACCATGAAAAATTCTTTTTCTTTAAAATTAATTACTGTAGTCACTTCGACTTCTCCCCTTTATTAATTCGTTTCCTTATTATTTTTACTATTTTTTAAATAACCTTCTTTAAAGTAAATTTCCTCGGGGAGTAATGTAAAATTTAGAATTGGTAATGTAAATTATGAAGGGACAACGATGTAAAATTAAGATGTATGATAGGTAAAATTAGGCGGGAATAAATAATTAAGATACTTTATACAAAATACTTGGTTATTAATATACTATCTAAAATACATTTTCAATAACAATTTTCAGTGCATTAAATTTTGTTCTTTTTATTTATAAAAAATATATTTTTTAACTCATTTCTTTTTTTTATTGTATTATCTTAAAGATTGGTAAAAAGCAAATTAATTTCCATCGCTACTCCCATTTATGGAATATGGGGTTTTGACTTTGACCTTCGAGCGCAGCTCGCTGCGAAGCAGAAGGACGGAGGCGAGCCGCGCCGCCAATTCATTACGATGAATATGGCTGCCAACCATGTTCTCGTTATGTGATATTTAGAAAATTTGTCACAGTCGGAACTACCAATTCCGACTCAAAAATTTGAATAATAAAACCTATGATTTTAATTTTGCAGGTGGAGTATATTGGAATACCAAACTGATAGGACTCTGCTGTTCCAGTGAGAAAACACAACTACCAATTGTGCTGAAGCTGGTTCGGGTCTCGCGACGTGCACGGAGACGTGCTTGCGTTGTGGGGATGAGGGCTGCGGGTAACACTGCTTCTACTCAATGGTTTGTAAAATTGGTTTATGGGCGACACAGAAAAAGTAATTTTCAGCAAAACGAAAATTGCAGATATAAATAAAGTGGTGTAAATCCATACTGCGGGACATGTGAAAGCATGTGACGTTGGTCTCGGCGGGGGAGGTTGTCGGTAGTAATATTGGCAACTAAATAGCTCAACCCGTTAAAGGCTCCCACAAATGCGTGGGAAGTAAAGCACCGTAACCGTTTTAGGGCTGGTGCAACCGAGTAAGAAAATTAGAAGAGGCGATAATCCATTATGCAATGATGGCACTGCGACGACCGAAATCCCTTCGGGGAGTAGTAAGAGGGAGCTTCCATATTCTACCCTTGAGTCCTTTGCTTGAGCAACCTGAGCTAATTTTCGAAGTTTATATCTAATGTGGCAAGTTCCGAACGGCTCCTATGGTGGGAAGTGCGAGGAATGAGAGCATTTTTGAGTAGCTTTAAAACAACCTGCTTGGACGGTGGGGAGTTGTTGCGTCTGTGGGGTGGTACCTACAATTTTGACCGAAGCGAAAGAAAATACCCTTTGCAAAAAAGATTATAGGTGATACAGGTGGTGCTGTATCTGGTCTGGCGACCTTGGTTTACTGTGCTTTGTTTTTTTCCATCGGGAGGTGGTATTTATGGCACAACAATATTTAGTTGCATCTTGGCAAGCAATGCTACAAATGGTGGTAAATCTCTGTGGCAAGGGTTATTACTACTTTCATATAACGGAATTACCAATTGAAAAACAATATAAATGGGAGGCAATAGATTTAAAAATAATAGGAAAATATCAAACAAATAAGTCGAAGTGGCAACGCCAGCGGGCAAAAGCTAAAGGTGTTGCTAACTTCTACTATCTTCGCTGGCAACACATAATTCTTATACTTCATACCGAAGGTAGGATTAATGCAGATATTGTCTACGATGATAAATTTAGTAACTTACGACAATCACCGATTTTTTTAAAAATCTCTGATTTGTCGGCTTTTCGCATACAAATTATGAATAAAAAAAAGGTCACGGTTCATTTATCAAGTGATACATATGAAGGATTAAAAGCTACCCTTTACAATACAGCAAAGACGAAAAATCTATTTAAAATAAAGTTGACGTTCAATGCTATTAATGGATACCCTGCTTATTCAGGAATTTTAGAACAAAAAAAACAGCTGGCAAATTATTTAATATTACAAGCTAAAAAACATAACATTAAAATTAAAAGAAGTGAACTAAGGTTTAACACTAAGAAAAGTACAGTGAAAAACTATTATGAATTCCCCTAGAAATATATTTTTAAATAAACATTAAAATTAAAAGGAGCTCTATATTCATTTAACCAAAATATAGGGCTCCTTTTATGGTTATGCCATATACATGGAATAATAATAAAAGCGATTCTTCTTACCAATAATCAATATAACTCACTAAGCGTTTAGCTGGATTAGCTTTCTATTAATATCTTCTTCCATTTGTTTTTTCCATTGCGGTGCTGAATAATTACTAAAAGAGAGCAGGTCATTCATTAGCTGTCTCAAATAATTAGAATGATTTTCATCTGGTTTCCTCTGAAATAGTGATTCAAAAATATCTGTAAAGTTCCTCAACGTTATTGGAACAATCTGGACTGCCATTTGTGAATCATCACTTCTATACCAAACTCCAATCCTAAATGTTTCAGCTGTATTTGTATCTACTGAATTTGCAATAAAGAGACCATATACTCGCTTTCCCATTTTACTATAATAATCAACGTGTTTTGCAACATGTCTTCTTACAGGCTCACCTTCAGCTGCTTCTTGGCGAGATGAAGTGGTTAAAGTAACTTCAACTACTACAACAAATTCTTCAAATTCAAAAATCATATCTGCATCCCCACCTGATGCATGACGTACAGGAAGGAAATTTCTATCTATAATAAAACGTCTAGCTTCCCAAGGTTTATTATGTAATGAATTTATCGCAAGAAATGCTCTCCAAATAGTCCATTCTAAATAGGCTGGTCCCTCTCCACTAGGTATGATTGAATCTCTTTTTCCAATCCTTGTGGGCTGCTGGAGAGCTTTCATATACTGAATAATTTCTTGCCACTGATTTTTTTGTTCTAACGCAAACTGCTTCTCTAATAAATGTATCCACTGATTCTCAAGTCTAATTCTTATTCTAGTTAATTCTTTAGCATCTAAATCATGTAAGTTTACCGGTAAATTTTCTACCAATTCCCCGTTTTTATTTAATAATAAATTTAAATCTCTAATGGCAACAATTGCTTCAGATTCATTATCTGTGGGTAGCATAGCTCCATTTCCAAGAGCCTTTTTATAAGCGTCGTCATTCAAGACAGAATAATAAGGTGTTGATAAAATTTGCTGCACAATGGTATGTTTATGCACTGCAATACTTAAACGGGAAACCCCTTCTTCTGCAAAAAGTCCAGATAGCCTTAAATATCTAATATTTACATCTGCATATGCAATTAAACTATCTGCGCTTACCCTTCCTCCGTCTTTTTTAGCTGCATTTTCTCGATATAATTTATCGAATTTCCGGAGGTTTCCTACAGACTTCTCTCGCTGCTTTCTATAATTTATTATTTCATCTACAATATTAGAAACATCATCCATACTATAATGAAGCATTAGAATAGACGCCATTTCATTTTTTGAAATAGTTTCTTGTTCACCGCGTTTTGACAGTAAATTTAGCACTTCCAATATTAACCTTAATGGATTAAATGGATTATTAATATCCCCCTCTTTCATAGGATGTAATACTGAAGGTAATTGGTGCATTAATAAAGCCCTTAAAAAGCAATCTTCTTGTTCTGGCAAGGATTCTGAATGAATTAAACTTCTTCCATTATTAGTGACAGTATGAGTATCTTTAGATATAAAACCTAGTCTTATAAGATTAACTCTCCATTTACGTGCAATAGTATTATCGCTATTGGTTTGGAGAGAAATTATACCTTGTTCCTCTAATAAACGTGTCATTCCTTCTTCATTTATTTTATTAAAGTTACCGTGAAACTCAGAATTGACTAAAGCTTGAAGTCCATATTTTAATCGATGGGGATTACGAACACCATTATCAGCAATTAACCAAGGCATACCTATCCACTCCTTTTATCAATATCCTACAAACAAATATTCTTCTACTTTATTTTTGTTATCACCAATTTTATGATTTTGATTTCCAAAAGAATATTGATGATTTAAAGCAATAACATCTACATTTGACTTATGTTTTGCTAACAATTCAAGCATTTCCTCTTTGGTTGGTAGGGAATTAGAAGAATAAGAAACAATTAATATACTGTCTTTATGCTTTTTAAACAACAAATCAAATGCCTCAGATGCTCCTTTTCTAGAGCTAAAGGGAGTAGGATAATTTTTAAATTTCTTAGTTTTAGTATTCTCTTGTATCTCTACATCTTGCCAATCACGAGCTAAACCTTCAACAAAATGATACCTACGTACATATTCATTATCCGAATGTGGGCTATAGTACGGGGGGTCAATATAAACTAAATCTGCTTTTTTCTTAAATGTCATGGCATCCCCACGTCGAGATTTATTTGCCTTGCCATTATCAAAAACAGCTGCATTAAATAACTTCACTGCTTCAAGAAAGTGTTCTTGTAAAGAAAGCTGCAAGTCTCTTCGACCATCATCATACTTATCTAACCCCACAAAGGTGAAAATCCCCCTAGGGCGTCGCTTCATACAAGCTCTTATCAAAGCTGACATTGCTAAAGATTCTTTTACTTTATTTTTTAATAAAGGTATAGCTTTTCTCATATGGTCTATAAAAAAATTATCTGCATCATTAAAGTAGAGCCCTTTAAACTTTTCACTCACAAAATAATCCATTTCCACTTTAGCATTTAATAATTTATCGATATCCTTATCTGAAAGTATTGTCTCATTGTTTTCTACTAACGCTTTTGTAAAAGTTGAAGAGAGCGCCATATAGTCGTTACTAAATACTTGTTTCCCTTGACTTTTAAACATATATGAAACAATTCCACTACCGGAAAACAAATCCGTAACACTTTCAAATTCAAATTGTGAAGCTATAGACCAAATTCTTTCAATTAAGTTTTTTTTACTACCCATGTAACGTGTAGGAGGATATTTTTCAACTTGATTTGGTAGGTCAACAACTTTAGGAGTAAGAGAAAGTTTCTTTGGCTCTACTTTGACTAGTACATCCTCTCCTTGACGTTTAGCCCCATTACTGTTGACGTTTCTTTTCGTCTGATGCACACTGATTTCAAAATCCGAATATAAATCATGAACTAAAGGGTGATTAGAATTAGTTAATAAGACATAACATCCTAACTGGTGTAGACGTTTTACTTCGTTTGCTAACTCTATTTGGTCCTCTTCATAAAATTGCTCTTTGGTGTACCTTTTGAAATCCGAGTATTCACTGATAGGTAGATATGGTGGATCCAAAAAGATAAAATCTCCGGGTTCAGCATATTTTCTTAAAATTTCTTTATAATCACCATGCACAATATGCGCCTTTTTAAGTAATTTACTAGCAGCATTTAAGTTTTTTTCATCACATATATTTGGATTTTTATAGTTAGCGAAAGGTGTATTAAATTTCCCTTGCTTATTTACCCTATATAAGCCATTAAAGCATGTCTTATTAAGATATATTGTTCGTGCTGCTACTTCTACATTTGATAAAGTATTTGTCTCCTGTGCTCTTGTTTTTAAAAAGAAATCTTTATCATTCGGCATATTTTTCAATTTACTTATTAATTCATTAGGTTTATCACTTACAACGTTATATAAGTTAACTAATTCCTCATTTAAATCGGAAATTATGGCATGTTGTGGCTGTAATGAATAAAATAAAGCGCCCCCTCCAAAAAAAGGTTCAATATATTTATTGAATTTTTTTGGAGCATTCTCTAATAGAATATCAAGCATTTGGGTTTTACCCCCTGCCCATTTCAATACGGGGCGCGCTTTTATTTGTATGTCTTCTTCAAATTCAAACTCTAGATTTTCTGTTTTCACGTCAAAACCCCTCTATCTATAACAATTACTCTAATTATAACAAGCAATGAAACAAAACAACATACGTTCGAAAAAAAGAGCATTAGATTTAAATCCAATGCTTCTAAATATGTTTATCTTTTGCTATTTTCTCTAGGAAACGCTGTATAATATTTCTGAGAGAAATCTGATATACTATCTGATAATCTCATGATACCCAAGACAAGTCTTATTTGAGAATCAAGCTCTACTAGTCCAACCTCTTTATTTAAGAAGCGATAATACTTTATTTTATATTGCTTATTATCTTTAGAAGTTACTCGACTTTTTTCCTTCATAAAGGCTTGGACATTTGTTGGAAATTGACCGTAAATAAATTCATTAGTAAATTTCCCTATAATTTGTGGTCGTTTATAATCATTAGGGTCTAATTGAGTCCAATCATATAGACGATATAATTCTCTATAAAACTCAATAGGAAAGCGCTTTTCATAGCTCATTAACCCTTTGGCTATGTAGTTATTTAATATTTTCGCTAAAGCGCCACTCTCTCTGTCTAGTTCAAAACCTGTGGCTTCGTCAATTAAAGCTGTAATGGCTGTCTCAGCAAGTGCATCTAAAAGCAATTCTGCTCTATCTGCAACACTTTCTTGATGCTTAACTAAAACTCCTTTTCTTCTTGCATCTCTGTAAATCATGCAAACTTTGGGTAGTAGTTTAGCATCGTATCCGTTAACTACTCGTTCACTACCAGATTTTTTGTAGCGATAAGGAATACACAATTCTTTAACCTCATCTGTAATAAATTCCGATAAATTTTTTCCACCAATAACAGGAGGCAATCCATCAACTTTTCTTCCATGATAAGTTCTATCAAATGCTGTAAATAATCCTTTTACTTGGAAGACTCGTACACCGTTTTCCAAAACAGCACACTCTACTGCTGCATCAGCAATATTGAATTCTCCATAATGCATGGCTTCTAAAACAACTTCCTTCATGCTTTCCAACTCCTAAATGATGATAATTTATATGATAATGCAACTCACTAGCACAATCATCAGGTAAATCCAGGAAACAAAAAAATCTTCTTGGATTTACCAATTTTAAAATTATGCATCGCCTTGAAGCATAAAGGAATTAAATATATTTGTAATTAAATTATTCTTATATTAACAAGTTTTTACTTCCTCTAACGGCGCTAGAACTAGTTATGCTCCTTCACCTATTATTTCTTGAGATTTAAGCATGGCTTTAGCTTTTTTGGTGTTTTTATAAATAACGAAAATCTTCAGAAGAAACTTCAAATCATATCCTTTTACTGTGTTACCTCTGAAAGTTTAATAATAGTATGGTTTACATAATTCAACAACTTATCCAGTAATCAATGGTAATAAATTTTCCACACTAATAGTTCCTAGAAAGTCATTTTTTGCTCTGCAATGGTTGGTCTCATATCAAATACCTCAACTAAATTTATAGGTGCAATAATTTAGAAATTATTACTTAACATTGTATAATATGTGATTGTAAATTCTTAATTGTCTTACTCCAAGGATTTCAAATATAGAGTCCCTAACAAATAATTCCTTTCCTATCATAGTTTGTTTCTTTCAACAAAAATACAGGTAAATCCAGGAATTCATTTCTCTTACCTGGATTTACCTGTATTTTATAAATTAATTTTCTGTTTAACATTTAATTATTGTATATTAATAAAATAGGAAAAAACGCTATAAAGATTTTATCTAGGGGGGATAACATGATTAAAGTTACTTACCGTTTATTAATTGAAGGTCCTAATGATGAAGATATTACACTAGGGTTAGCAAGGGACGCAAAGCGTAATTTACCTGATGGTAGGTTCTGTATTAAAGATTGTATTTTTTATGGTTACAATTGGGACGACGAAAGAGTTAAATTATATCTAGATGTCTTTTTACCTTCATCTACTAGCGAAGAAAACATATCTGCAGAATCAGGGCAAAAAGCTTGGGATGCTATAACTATATTTAGCTTTTTATATGGTTATAGAGTAATAACAGATTATCCTTTTCCAATAAAAATTGAAAAAGAGGCAACCCCTTTTCATATAGCAGTTAAATCTAAAAATGCTAATATAAATAAGATACATAGATTCTTAGGAGGTATTGAAAAGCAACTAAATTTGGAGACAGGAAAAAAAAGAAACAGTCTCGAGAAAGTTTATTTTACTAGTATGACCTTTTATGTCAGGCACCTAGATGCTTTATACGCAGAATTATACGAAGAAGCCTTGCTTAATATATATAAGATTTTTGAATTATTATGTAGGGACTACTACAATAAGGCTCACCTAGCTCGAAAAGTTAAAGATGCATTCAAAGCTTCTTTCATTACTTTCTTACAAGAAGCTTATAATGAAAAATATGACCAAAATAGACATTCACAATTAATAAAAAAAATAGAAGATGTTACTCTACTTGAAAGCCTAAAGGACTCAAGGAAAATTATAATAGTAGCAACTGAATTAAATTTTAAACAAACTGAATTAGATACTCTAACAAAGCTCTGTAAACTCCGAAACAGCATTGCACATGGGAATACGGAGGATGTGGATGCGATATTTGACTTAGTTTCTGCTGGTTCCATTTTAGCAAGAAAAATGCTAGCTAAATTGGTACTAAATGATACCTATTCAAACACTTATCCATTTGCTAAAATAAATCACTATTCACAAACATAAAAGAAGCTCTTTATTGAGCTTCTATATTTATATATTGACTAATTATTAAGTTATCTAAAGTAAATTCTTTTTTCTGCTTTACCATCACTTGTGATACGGTTCACCGTATAGCACATAAACACATAGTTCAATTTGAGAAAAAAATTTACATTAATATATAAAAATAAAACCACTCCCTTTTACATAGGAAGTGGTTTTGACCTTCAATTCAATGATTAAAGGTATTATCCCTGAAAAGTAAATAAGAAAGAACCTTTCCCTAAAAAATTATACTAACCCATATACTCAGTTAAAAATGCAAGTGCCTTATATTTTTCTCTAAATTGAGCCTCAATTCTGTCACCATTATTATACCTTATTATAATTTCATACTTTACCAATGGTGCCTTTGTGGCTTTCTCATCATAAGAAATAATGTAATCATATGCTTCTTTAACAGAATTAAGCAATTTACTCATACCATGAAGCGAGAAGACACTAACAGATTCAATTTCTCTCAATAAAGATTCATCCAGCTTTTGAATAAATCTTTCCAGCTCCATTTTATTTTGTTCAATTAGGGAATCAATTACTTTCTCTATATCTCTCTTAGAAAGGTTTTCATATTGGGCTACCTTTTCAGAAAGTTCACCTTCGGTAGTATCTTCTCCCCAATAAACATCAATTCCAACCAAATTAAAAGCTTTTATAATGGTGCTATACTCAAAATAAACTATCTTAAATCCCTCTGATTCCATTTGTGCAATTGAAGGTGCAGTAAATTCACCTGCTAAAACAGCACCATAAAAAGGAGCGTATTTATTGTACTTAGCTATTAGGGGGAGAATCGCCCCCTGCATTTCTTGGGCCTTATTTTTCGAGTGTTTTGTATATCTTCTCCATGCCATTTCAACAAAGGCCAAAGGTTGCCCAAGAACTTGTTCACTACCGTTTTTTTCAAAAACAATATCTAGTTTATGTTTGTTTCCGTTTATATCTTTCCAAACAACCTCCTTTTTTCCTCCTCTAGCATCCCTACGATGTTTATAATCAAGATATAAACTATGTTTTCTTGCAATTGGACCGAGGTACTTTAACATGGTTACTTCTAACAAATCCCCTATTATTTGTCCAAACTTATGTGAAGCTGACTTTGCCATATGAACACTATCCTCTCACCCATAGAAAACCTTCTTTTAAAGGTACATCATGCTTTCTATTTTTCCACTTGGTATTTCTGTCTCTTTCCTTTTCAAAATAAAACTCTTTAAACCCTGCTGAAATTGCTAGTTTCCCTAGCCATTCATCAACTGGTACATATACACCATAAGGAGCAGAATCTCCAATTACAAAGCAAACCGTAGACCCTTCTTTACAAATTCTTCTCAGTTCAAGCCAAACCTTGGCCATGTCTAGAAAATAAGTTGCTATCATAGTATGATAATTCTTCTTTCCCCCATGATTCTCCCTTTCTAATTCAAGTTCTTTACATGTACCATATATTTCATTATAAATAGGTTCTAGTAAGCTGTCCTGCAAAATATCAAAAGTTTCATTTTTTAATTTTGAAACATGTTGAGTACATGCTCTTATAAGATTGGGTCTTACTTTTTCTTGTAAATCTCCCCATCCACTTATTTCATTAAAAAATGACATCTCTAACCTAGTTGCATCTGCGTAGTCATAGTTATTTGCGTAAGGGGGAGAAGTTATTATAAGGTCTGCCCAATTTTCCTCAATAGATGGACAATTTCTAGCATCTTCTTTATAGAAAAGAGCACGGGATTCTCCAACCTCATTTTGATATAACAACATATCATCAATCATTATGCTAATTTGATTTTTATATGTCTCAAAAGGTATTTTAGCTTTTGTCTTCTTGCTTGGTTGAATATACTGCCACTGTGCAGTACCAGCTGTTGAACATGCACGTAGAATAGGTACCAAGGCTAACCATGACAATTGATATAAATTACTTTCCTTATCCTCTTCTAGCATTAATGCCTTTTTAATGGCTTGTAATTGTAATAATATTTCTTCTGGATAGCATTTATATATTAAATCTGGATAAGAATCGAGTTTATCATTTTTGAGAAATTCTGCCTTTGCGAGTATTTTAGCTGTATAATTTCTCAAATCTAGTGTATCGGTTTCCCATAACAACTTCGCTTTTGTCATACGAGAGACAAATGGATGAGAATCGACCCCTGCACCAATAACATTAGACTTATCGCTTGCAATAAGAACTGTACCTGACCCAGCAAATGGGTCAAACACCTGAAAATCTTCTCTATTAGTATGATTATATTTTTGAATAATGGACTCAGCCCACTCAGCTGAAAATCCAGCTGAATACCTAAACCAGCGGTGAATTGGGAGAGACATATTATTTGTAAAAGTTGTTTTATTACTTTTCTTTCCTTTCCTTTTTTGTTCTTGTTTTTGTTCTTGTTTATTTTCAAATAATGTCATTTGTTCTAATTTCATCTATTCCACTCTTTCCACTAATAAGTATCATTTAAGTTTAAAATTTTCATTATCTTATTATAGCTTAAAAGAAATACTACAAATAGCTTGTAGCAAATTATCCTATTTTTGTTAGTTTCTTTGATAATTTATTCACTTTTCAATCTGAGCTCTTAACTTTTTGCTTCCTTTTCTTAATTTCTCGATATAATGTAGCTTTTGATACACTGGTCATATCTTCTATTTCTCTTACAGTGTACTGTTCTGTTTCATATAATTTCAAAGCCCTCTCTACTTGCTTATTATCCTTCTTAGGTCTACCACCATTTCTTCCCCTAGCTCTTGCTGATTCTAGTCCCGCCTTTGTTCTTTCAGATATTAAATCTCTTTCCATTTCAGCTAGAACTGCTAACATTTTAAACATCGCCTTCCCTACTGCTGTCGTTGTATCAATGCTATCCCTTATGCTAACTAGTTCAATTCCCTTTTTCTCGAGTTCTTCCGACAATTCAATTAATCTCTTTGTGGAACGTCCAAGCCTATCAAGTTTGTACACTACTAATACATCACCTTCTCTAGCGTACTCGATTAATTGATTAAGCTGGGGCCTATCATTTTTCATTCCGCTCATTTTCTCTTGGTAAACTTTTTCACACTGAGCCTTCTCTAAAGCATCTAATTGCATATCTAAGGATTGTTCATATGTACTAACCCTTGCATATCCTATCTTCATACGTATCACCTACAAAATATAATCTGTTACTCACATTGTATCAAAAACGTTTTTGTTAGTAAATAAAGATACTTTGATTTTGATACGAGTTTAAACACTCTATTTTGGATGTGGATTTATTTTTTTTTATGTTTCTAAGCCTGTATCATAAACATTCGTTTTTGATACAAAAAAGAACCTTCATTAAAAAGGCTCTTACACTTTTGTATTCTTATGATTTTTTATAAAGAAACTAAGTAATTTAACACATATTTTTTATTTAGAGTGGAGGGATAGATGTGCTTACACATTATTCCTTATAAGAAAACCTTTAAAAGGTGATAAGTCCCCCCACATTCGTTTTTTATTTTAATTTGAGGAAGATAGGAATTTATTAAATCAATATCTTCAACTGAAAACTAATGATACTTCTTTTCCAAGTATCTACTCATAAAAAAACAGGGTATGTTATCCTGTCCTACACCAAAACTTATGTTCATTCACATTCTAACCATAATTAATATCCCTATTGTTTCTGCTCTTCTTGATATATAGTAACAGTTTTATCTACTTTTTCTAACGTCTTATTAAAATGAGCTAAATCTCCTATTCTTAAAATGTTATATAAATTTAAAAATCGCACGGTAATTCACTGAAAAAACCGTCAATTGAGGGGTTTTTCAGTGAAATCACACGCAACACATTTTTATAATGAGTAAGAGTGCTGTACATAAAAACTTTCTTTTATCTTAATAATTTTTTCAGATTAAATAATATATAATATTATTCACTAAAATTCCGCTTAATTTTTTAGGACTTTTTTGCTTGAATAATAACTGATATTCATACGTGGAATTATGTTATTAGAGGAATTAATCTTGATGTTCACATGTGGCATATTTTTAACAAATGTACGTTGTTATTTAACTATGTTGTTAGGCTTTAATCTATTGCTTTAATAAAATCATGCTTTTATGTATTTCCTATTAATCAAGCGTGATATATAGCTGTGGCTGTTTGATACCTTTTTGATTTATATTTTTATCATACTCTTCTTTTAAAATTTTTCTATTCCTAAGAGTTCCTTCTTTATAATAACCTTTTTCTAAAAGCATTTTTTCCCCAATACACTCTACTAACACTTTATAACCCATTATCTTTTCTATATCTGCTATCTTCATTACGTCTAAGACCTGAAAAAGCTCTATATCCGCTTTTTCATCTTGATATATGAGTAAATCATTGATTCTAAACTTCTCAATTATGTATGTGAAAAATTCCTTACTGATGAGTTCTAAAGCACTCCTATTAGAAGAATACTCTTTTAAGTGATACGAAGCTGGTCTTATCTCAAGTCTTAATATCCCTTTTGCCTGTTCAATTACTTCTTTTGATTCTTTCTTATAAATACATTCCTTTTCCTTATCATAAAAACAGATTGAGCTACTTTTATTCTTAAATATAACTGTCTCATTTCTGTTGTACGTTATTTTTGTTCTTCTTGAAATATCCTTCTTACTTATTTCAGCAATCCACATTCTCACATTATCTACCTTGAAGTTATATGAAATATCTACACGCTTAACTTTCCATTGTTCCGTGTCTATGGAAATGCCCAAGTCCTGACGTAATATATTGTGCAGTTGAATCCAAAAGCCCTGAATATCAGATTCCTTAATCATTTTAATATTTGTTCCATACATTAGTTTTGGTATAGATAGTTCAATCTCAAGTATTTGTTTCTGCAAATAATACTTATAGCTAATTCTTCCCTTTTTTAATGATATTTTAGTTATGTATTCCCCCTCATCATTAATATAAGTAAATGATTTAGCTTCTTCTAATTGTTCAGGATGTAATTCAATTCCAAATGCTATGAGTGTAACTGTATCAAACATTTCTTTTCCTCCCCATATTTTAATATTTTGAGGTCTTTTTGCACGTGTTACTAGAGATAGTAGCTTTTTTCATAAATACTACTCTATGCTACTTTTCAAAAGACCATGCCATACATACTATCAAGCCATATTAGTACAATTATTGATAGCAACATTTTCAAGCTCTTCTATAACAGTATCAAGAATAATAGATGCAACTTTTTCTATAAATAAATCAATTAATTCATTTTCAGTATTAATGACAGTCATTTTTCATCACCCCCTTCCTCGAAATAAATAGTAGCATATTTATGCTACCTTTGTCAAATTTATATGCTACTATATATTGACTTCTATGCTACTAAATGCTACGATGATGTTACTTTAAATTCAAAGGAGCAATTAAAATGAGTGGAATTAGCTTTGGTAATGAACTGAAAAAAATAAGAAAATCAGCAGGTATGTCCTCTAAGATACTTTCACAAAAGGTGAATAAAGCCGTTACTTATGTATCTCAGCTAGAAAGAGGATTGATTAAAAAACCTGATTTTGACACTTGTAAAAAAATTCTTCTAGAACTTGGTTTTGATGAAATAGAAGCAATTAAAACCCTTAATTACTTTGATATTAAATCCCCCGAACAAGAAAAAGCCGAATTAGATTGGACAATAAAACAAGCAGAAAAAGCGTATGAAGAGGAGGAATCCAGATACAAGACAGGCTTTTATACAAAAAAGATTGAAAAAATATCTAGTGGAAATGAGTTAGTTCTTACACAACTTAGAAAGAATCTAGATGCATTTGTGACACATGACCTTTCAAGAGCGGAAAAAGTTGTTTCCAATCTTAATTCCATTTTTAAAGATGAAGAGAAATTTGATTTCTTTTGTTCTGTATTTGAAAATGACTTTTCTAATTTATCTTCTTTAGAAAGGAATAGAGTGCTTTCAATGATAACGAACTACGTTAGAAAGACAAATACGGATAGAATTATAAATTCTGAAGAATATACTGAGGAGGAATAAATATGAAGGTTGCATTATATGTACGAGTTTCAACGGAAGAACAGGCAGAAGAAGGTTTTTCTATCAACGGTCAAATTAAGTTACTAGAAGAATTTTGTGAAAAAAACAGCTATCAAATTGTAAAAATATACAAAGATGAGGGGATTAGTGGAAAATCCCTTGATAGACCCTCTCTTCAAAAACTACTTAAAGGATGTGAAAGTAAGCAATTTGATATGATTATGGTATGGAAAATAAGCAGGTTATCCCGAAAACAACTAGATTTTCTTACTATTGTCGAACACTTAGAGAGACATGATGTTAGTATTTTTAGTTATAGTGAAAATATAGATGCTTCAACTCCTGCTGGCAAAGCTATGCTTCAAATGATGGGAAGCTTTGCTGAGTTAGAAAGAAACATGATTGTAGAAAATGTAAAAATGGGAATGAATCAAAGGGCAAAAGAAGGGGAATGGAATGGCGGAAGCGTATTAGGGTACTCTTCTAAGGATAAGAAATTAGTTATCAAAGAAAGTGAAGCCAGGCTTGTGAGATATATTTTTGATTTATATATTAGTGGAAAAGGTTATAAAGCAATAGCTAATCAATTAAATCATGAAGGATATAAAACAAAACGTAATGCTAATTTTTCCATTACTTCTATAAGAACGATTCTTAAAAATCCTATATATGCTGGTTTTATCCGCTTTAACCAATTTGAAAATTGGAGCGAAAAAAGAAGAACAGGCAAGAAGAGTAACATCATTTGTGAAAAAGGTAAACATGAACCAATAATCAGTATGGAAATATGGAATAAATCTCAAAAAATTTTGGAACAAAAGTCACACAAACCTATCAAAACATTTACTGGGCATTTCCCTCTTACAACTCTTTTACGCTGTCCAAGATGTGGACATGGTATGATTGGCCATAAAATTAAAAAGAGCAGAAACAGCAAAGAATACTTACGATATTACCAATGTGGAAATTATCGTAACAAAGGAAGTGCAGTTTGCAATTCTAATTTAATAAAAGCTGATGCAGTTGAGCAATTTGTTTTCCAAAGACTTGTAGAAATAACCTCTAAACCAACTGTGCTGAAATCTATAGTTGAAAAAATAAACGAGAAAATCGGAGTTTTAAAAGAGCCAATAAGCAACAGACTTAAGTACATATTAGAACAATATAACCATGCAGAAAAAAATATTAACAAGTACCTTTCGATTATTGAAAAATCACCAAATCCCCCTGAATCAATAATAAATAGGATTACAGACCTTGATGAAGAAAAGAAAGCACTACTTGAGCAAAAAGAACAATTAGAACATGAGCTAAGTAAACCTACTATAAAAGAAGTTTCATTAGAGCAATTGCAAAATGTATTAAGCACTTTTGCAAAAATACTCCCTCAAGTTGCTCCTGAAAAACAAAAGGATTTACTTCATACAATAATTAATAAAATAACCGTTAATGAAGGAAATTCACCAACTGAAAGAAGCGTCAAAGACATTGAATTGTACTTTGACGCTTCAAAAAATAATAACTATGTGCTTACTTATGATACGGTTCTCCCCTCTTTACTAACTAGTAAAGCGTCATCTTGCCCATTATCACAATCAAACCAATAAGTTATTCCTTTTATTTCTTTACGATTAGGTTGAACCTCTATTTTCTTGATTATTGCTCGCAATAGGGACTTTTTTTGTTCATAAGTAGCATTTTCATATAGATTAGTGAAATTTTCAAGTGCCTTTATAACCATTTCTTTCGTAATAGGTATTTCCGAACTCTCAATTTTCCTATCTAATTTACTTTTTTCCCTTTCTAGTTCAACTATCTCTTCTCTTAAGGGCTCAGATAATTCCGTATATGTTTCTACTCGAATTTTCTCATCAAAATAATCCTTATTAAGTTTTTGTATAAATTGCTTCTTTCTTTTTAATTCTTCATTTATATATGATAAATCATTTTTTATTCTTTCTATTCCTCTTTCTTTTTTCTCTTGGATACGTTCAAACGTTTTATCAACAATTGAAGGTATTAAAATAATTTTATTAATACATTGCAATACTTTTTCCTCGATATCTTCCTTACGGATAAGATTAGATTTACAAGCCAACTTCCCCTTACTATGAAACGCTTGGCACATATAGTATAAATGATACCCTGATTTATCTCGTTTTTTAATTTTAGACATTACCATCCCTGCTCCACAAGATGGGCAACGTAAAATACCAGATAGTACAAATTCCCCATTAAAATTACGATTTTTAGAAATACTTTTCTTGTGGGCATAATTCACACCTTGGACTCTTTTCCATAACTCTTCAGATACAATAGGTTCATGTCTACCTTTAACAAATTTATATTCGTCCGTTTTTCCTTTTCTTCTTTCTACGTTCCAATTCTTATATCGCCCCCATCTACAGTATCCGATATATAGTGGATTCTCTAAAATTGTTTTAATTGTACCTATACTAAACAATCGCCCTCTCTTCGTTTTAAAACCTTGTTGATTTAAAATAATAGCAATGGATTTATACCCTTTTCCTTCAGCCCTTAAATCAAATACCTTCCGTATAATCTCAGCTTCTTCTTTATTAATTTTTAGCTCCTTATTCTTAACGTCATATCCAAGTACATGCCCTCCATTCCAGTAACCTAACTCTGCCCGCTTAGACATACCAGATTTTACCCTTTGTACAATCATTGAACGCTCATATTCAGCAAATGTAGCCAATAGTTGGATAAATGCAGTCCCTCCAGTCGTAGAACTATCTAAGTTATTATCACTTACTAACACACAACATTTTCTTGGAGCAAGGACATCATCTATTAACTTAGTAACATCACTTACTCTTCTTGATATTCGGTCAACAGATTTAACTAATATCCCCGTAAATTTCTCTTGATAAAGGTCTTTAAATAAACGCTGTATTTCAGGTCGATTATAATCCTTTCCCGAATAGCCATCATCAACATATATATCGTATACCTCATAACCTTTAGTGTTAGCATATTGTTTTAAATAATCTTCTTGTGCTCCTAGAGAGAATCCCTCATTCGCTTGCTCTTCGGTCGATACCCTAATATAAATAGCTACTTTACGCTTACTATGATTCATGTTCCTTCCCCCGATTAATTAGTAATGTCTTTTAGTTCTATATTTTCAATTACAATCCACCCTAATATTTCTATTAATTGATTCCATTTTGTCTCTTCCACACTTGGAATAATCATATTTTCTAACTCCTGCTGACTACGAATAAAGTTCATTTCTTCCTTTTCCAATTTCCTCACCCTTTTAATTTCTAAATAATAGGCTTATGCTTACCCTCTACATGTATATTTCCATAGCTATACATTCCTTGATAAAAAGATTTTCTATCCAGAATCCTTTTAACTTGTACTTTCGTAAATTTTTTCCCTTTTGCAGTAGTAAACCCTTCGATATTCAATTGCTCAGCTAAATTCGATAGTGACCACTTAGGATAGAGTGCCCTTAAGGTAAATACACGCTTTACAGCTTCTGCTTCTTTAACATTGACCTCAATATGCTTTTGACCTTTTCTAGCTTTATAACCATAAGCCACTCTTCCGCCTGCATATCCACCTTCCTGGGCTTTTTTATTACGTCCACGTCCTAACTTAAGAGCGATTTCTAAACGTTGATATTGATCCAATAACTCCATCAATCCATTAATTAAAAAGTCATTTGGATCTTTCTTATAAATACTGTAGTTCGGCTGTTCAATACTTTTCACATCAACTTGATACTTATTAAATTCTCGATGTATCAACACTTTTACAATATCCGAGCGCCATAAACGGTTTGTATTTAAAACAACTACATAATCTATATCTTTCATCCGAAGTCTGGATAGCATATTTTGAAATCCCTCTCGTTCTACTTCAAGTGCTTCTTCATCTACTTTCGCTCCACTAATACCAAGGTCACTGTATATATCAATCAACCTCCAATTGTTATCCTTACAGAGTTTTCTAATCTCATCTTGTTGATATAAAGCACTATAACCTTCCTTAGCTTGTCCTTGAGTTGATACCCTAACATAGCCAATCACGTTCACAAAAAATCCCCCTAGCGTAACGATATTTAAAATTAACGTAACGTTCCGAATAAAAATGTAAAATATTAACATTTTAAATCATATTAATTTTGCACTCCAATTCCAACCCTTTATTTAAAATTAATTTTTATCTCTTACTTTTAAAGGCGTACCCTGTTCAAAAGATACCTTTAAATATCTTGTAGCTAGTGGGAATCAAACAATTATTTAAAATTAATCTGTTTTAAAACTATTTTCTTAAGAACCTTTTTTCTTATAAATAGTTACCTTTACATCGCCCCGATACTCATTTTTATACCCTTTCTCATCTATAGCTTCCAAATTTATCAATTCAAGGCATTTCATAAATTCATCATAGTTACCAGTTCTAACCTGAGGTTTTTTTAAATTTTTACTAAATGTGTAAGCTTGTTTTCCATATCCTCTTTCATCTTTCTTAAACTTCTGCATATTATCTACTAAATATTGAGATAGTTTGGATTGAGAATAAACAACATTTACATCGTATATCTTCGTTATATTTACTCCTCCATGTCCCCATATATTTTCAAATTCCTTATTGCGTAACATTTCAAGTGGAATCCTTGGAATATTAACCAATACATGATAATGAATTGTTCCACGCTTTTGAAAAGAACGGACAGCTAAATATTTAAAATCTCCAAATTTGGAGCGCATACGTTTTATCCATCTCTCAAAATCTTTACATGCTTTCTCTACAGCTGTATTTTCCTTATAAGTTAAAGTAATTAATTGATCTCTATAATTCTTAAAATTAAGGTATAAAAGGTAGTGAAAATCATCAATTTCCTTATTTTTTAATCCCCTTATTTTTGTTTCTTTTTTCATTCCTTCACTCACGAAATTTAATTTATTTCGTTTCTTTAATGGCCTATTATAACGTTTATTTATCCCTGTTTTAACTTCCCTTTCATATTCAACTACCTTTAAAAACCTCCCCAAATCTACAAATTTGTAATTATAACCAGGCATATCCTGTTCCTCCTTTTTATTTCTCGTCTAAAGAAACAGAACAGATGCAAAACATTCTCCCGGTTTCACATGTTTTTTCTAAACTTTTTTAAAAAATGTGTCTAAAATGTGAAAAAACCGCCATTTTTATGGACGGTTCCTTCTTTGAGTTATATAATAATATATTTTAAAGTTAATAATCCTCTTCAACCTCTAAAATATTGGCTAGATTTGAACGAGCTTCATTAATTTTCTCCTCTAATATATTTCTATCCCCCGATTGTTTTAACAATCCTACGCTTGTAATTAGCCCCCTAAAATGAATTAATATCACCCTTTCCTTTTCGCTATAATCATTCGGGTAATTTTCCATTGCACGCATATGATCAGCTACCCACTTAGTCACTTTTTTATCAGGAAATTCATTATCCTCAATTGCTACATTTAGTTCGTGAAAACTATAAAGGGAACTTTTATAAAAATCTTCTTCTATTCCGCTTGGCGTATCAACTGAACCACCTAAATTAGAAATAATAAAAAGACTTAAAATAATACCTAAAATCCAAAATCTTTTCTTTTTCCAAATAGGTCTCTTTACTTCTTTATGTACTACTACGTCCTCTTTCAAATTTCTCATCTTCCCTTCCTTAAATTAAATCACTTTGAATAAATTGAATTTTCTCTCTTCAATTTTTATACTTCCTTACCTTCTTCTACTACGTAGAGGGAGACTTCGTCTCTTTAGTTATAAAAGTATAATATTTCTCTTTTGGTAGTAACGAGAGACCTATATATACTTATTAAATAAAAGGAATAGAATGGTACGTAAAAGCGTACCACTTTAAGGAAAATTATATGGTATCTTTCTCCATAAAGTCAACTGATAAAAGTTGGGTAGGGATAAAGATGAGCAAAAAAGTTATAGTAAAAATACATGAACTAACTAAGAAAAAAGGAATATCCTTAAGAGAATTATCAAGATTAACAGATATTCGACACGCAGCTTTAAGTGAATTAGCTAATCAAAAAAGGCAAAATATTAACTTTAAACATATAGAGAAGATTGCGGAAACTTTTAATATTGAGGATATTAGAGAGATTATTGACTTTGATAAAAATAATTAATAAAAAGCACCCACAGTTAAATGGGTGCTTTCCTAATTTTAATACTTAAATTTATTCTTCCATGTCATCTTCTTCGCTAACATCAAATATATCTAAATATTCTTCTTCCTGTAATTCATCATTATCCTCTATAATTTCAATTTGCAATCTATTTAACTCTGCATCTACTTGGTCCTTTATTTCGTTCCCCAAACTCTGTAAGAATTCCACCTTTAACTGCGGTGACCATACCCCTCGAGCAATATTTTCCCGATAACTATCAATCAAGTTAGGTATTATTACCACAAAGCAATACATTGCTAAAATGTTAGTTAGCCTATTACCCCCATGCATTAACCATCTACCCTGGTATTCTTCCTCCCAAATTCTGCATGTACCTGTCAAACTAACCTCAATTAACATTACTTCTCCGTCATATTGAAGTTGTGGTCGAACAGCCTTTAAATTCTCATTATTAAATAAAAATGCAAGAGTCCCTAGAATAGTAGAAATACGATTTCCCATTCCCCTCATAGCATTAACATTATCTCTTGTTTTTCCTGCATAACTTTTTAAAGCTGTAACATACATATTATGTTGGGGTGAAAGCGGACTTTGTCTTAAATCAATATACCTTTTAAAAATCCAATATAATAAATCTTCTGTTACAGGTAATTGGGCTACGTCTCTTTCTCCCCATCTATCTATTGGCAAGCAATCTGTTAGAATGGTTTTTGCTAGAGTAACGCCCTTAAATACAATACACTTCACTTCATTATTATATTCAAATAATAACACCTCAGCTTGATATGAATTAACCCTCTCTTCCCTAGGTTTGAGTAATCCTTCAAATCCATACCAATACTCTTCTTTTCTAGCTCGTTCTGTCGAACAGTTAAAAAAGAGATATTTTACTTCCCTACCACTAAATTCAATTACTTCAGGATTAGCTAAATTAAAATTGGGTATTTCAGTGATAGACGAACTAAGTGGCCTATCATTCCAATTAATATTATTCTCCATATAGCGATTATTTCCAATAAGTCCTTGAGCAGCTTCTATATTTTGCACCCCTGGAAATTCAAACATAGAAAAAGTTTTCATTAGGTGTATTCCCCTCTCTCTTATCCCCTTGAAGAAATTAATTTATGTTTATTTGATCCTAATTCGAAAAAGAATAATATCAAGAAATAACAACATACTTTAGGTATTAACTTAGTAGTAGCAGGTCTAATTTGTGAAGTTATATTCCCTTCTATTAAAGAAGTTGCATTTGATAAAATTAGAGCGTTTAAATGTATATCTCCTTCAATTTCCTTATGTCCAATTGCCTTTTCTAAAGATACGGATATATATTTGATATTAGTAGTATCAATAGTTTCTTTTTCAAAATTCTCTTGATTGCTTATTGCCATAGACACCCAGTGAGGTATCCAGATATAAAGATTTAATCCACCTAATTTTTCAAAAAAGAATTTGAACACTTCATTCCTATAATTCACTTTAACTTCCATAAAGAGTTTTTTCTGTTTTTGTGCCGTTCCTAAAGGTAAATAAGTGGTATCTTTTCTATCATTATTTACAATTTTCACACCAAAGTTACCCAGATGTCTAAAAAATTCCATAAATGCATTTATCAAAAATGTGATAAATGCTTGATTAACCACAAACTCAGTCTTGCTTTGTTTTATATTATCGAAAAACTCAGGGTTTAATACCCCTTTAAAATAGTTTAAAGGCTGAAATCCAAAAATATAAATCATTACTATAGCTAAAAGTGGACTACCAAGAGTAACCCACTTTACAAAACCTTTTCTAATTTTAAATATAACATCCATATATTATACACCATCACTAATTAATATAAGTTATCAGCTTTTGCACTTGATCGAGTATAGAAATATCATCAGCCAATAATACCCCATTATTATAAAGTTCTAAATCATATTTTATTGGTGAATCACTTCCTTGACAGCTTATACTAACAGACTTTATGTCTATACTCTCATCAAAAGCAAGCCATTCAAGTTCCTTAAATAATTTATCTAAAGTGTGATATTTTTCTTTACTATCTATAGGTCTATTCAACCTTTGGGTATAATCTTTTATAAATTCTTGCTCTTCTCCAGGAATTGAATCTATAAATGTTATATTATTGATATGACAACTATTGATTATAGCAAATTCTAACATTTTAAGGAAGTTTATGGGTGTTATTATTGATTGCTTAACTGGTAACTCCCTTACACCTTCCAAAACATATTTATAACCTCTTTTTCCATAATCATAGGGAATGGCCACCAGGTTGTCATTGAAAATAAGAATTTCTTTACCAAACTTCTGTATCAAACAATTTACTGTTTGTTGCTTATCAAAGATATGAAAAATCTTATATTGTAGCATAGCCATCCCTCCCTATCAAAATCAATAATAATTCTAATCCTATTCTACACATTATGTACCTAAATGTCATCTTCCAATACGGAATATCTTTACAATCATTCATTTTTATAGCAATATGCTGATTATCAATGTCGTCTTAAACTATTGTTCCTAATATTATCTATACTAATCCTATGTTAAGATTATTTCTATTATTTTAATCTCAATATCGCTTTTCCTTCAAATAATTTTTATCAATCTTTTATTTCAATGATAAGTATCCGTTTAGGAAGTATATCTATTTCCTTATTATAAAATTCAGGATTAATTACATAATTGCTTTTTATGTCACTTAAGTTTATCTCATATGGTTTTACACTTTTATATCCAGCACTCGCTAAAAAGTTTGGTTCACCATTACGATACAATTCGTTAAATCTAGGACATTTAACTAAACATCTCCAAGGGAGACATCTTCTATCCTTATGCAAAGCAAAAAAACTCTTATTTGCTCCTTTTTGAAAAGCTTCCCTTACAATATCTAAAGGGACAACCGTACACCCCAGTTGTTTTTTCTCATATTCATCTACACAATGCCAATACTTATCTAAGTTCTCTTCTTCAATGTGATTATAAAAACAATACAGAGGAATACAATTATTGGCTTTTGAATATCTCTCTAATATATTAATTTGATATTCATCTTTTACTTTATGCCTTAGCTTGGCATACTTCCCCTCTGGTGATATCTTTTTTGCTTGAATAGCATATCTCCACCACCCTTTTGAATTGGAACCTATCCACCATTCCCAATCTAAACCTGTAAATTTTTCATTACCTTTATTGGCTTTTGATACAACTACATTTTTTAATTCGGCACGCATTATATCCAATAAATTAATATCTGTTATAGTTTCTTCAGACTGCCTACAATTTAAATTTTCTCCATATTTAATTCTTTCCCATGTATCCTCCGCCAATTTTTCGAAAAGTTGAATAGTATTATTACTCATTTTTCTCCCCGCTCCCCCATAAAACCTCTTATAAAAATTGAATAATATAATAAAAATATACACCTAAAAAAAAGAACAATCTATAATAAAATTGTTCCCTTTTTAAAAATTATATTTACAAATGTCCATGATTCATTTCAAGAGTACTCTCCCAAAACACAAGTTCAATTTTCCGCTTTACTATCACTTGTGATACGGTTCCCCTCGATTAATCCGAAACGCCCTATACACTTGCTCAAGCAATACTAATCGCATTAATTGGTGTGGTAACGTCATCTTTGAAAAAGAAAGAGATTCATTTGAACGCTTCATTACTTCTGAACTTAGTCCAAGTGATCCGCCAATTACAAAGGCAACTTTACTCTTCCCATATGTAGCAAGACGATCTAAGCTTACTGCAAATTCTTCTGATGATTTTTGCTTTCCTTCTATCGCTAACGCAATGACATGCGTATCATCAGAAATTTTATCTAGTATACGTATACCTTCTTTTTCTTTTACAATTAACATTTCTGCTTCACTTAAATTTTCTGGTGCCTTTTCATCTGGCAATTCAATTACTTCTACTTTTGCGTATGCAGATAATCGTTTTAAGTATTCTGCTATACCTTGTTTTAAATATTTTTCTTTTAATTTCCCAATTGAAATAATCGAGATATTCACACGTATTCCCCACCTTACAAACATGTTATCCACATAACTTATCCACATATCCACAATTGTTACCCACATATTGTGGGAGAATCTGCGTTCGATACAACATATGTCGCCTCATTTTGACAAAATTCACATGTTTTTTTCTCTTTTTCTGAGTTATCCACATTGTTAATAACTGGCGCGACTTCGCACTCATCCACAATAATATCTAAAGCTAATTCAACATGTTCTAAACAACAAGGTAAGTTCATATTCTTCACCTCACTTTTCTACAATAGAAAACAGGAGGTAGGCCCTCCTGTTTTTAATACTTTTGAATGCCTAGTTTAACCGTTGTTGTTGCTCGTTTTGTACCACGATAAAACGTAAGAGTCATTTTATCATTAATTTTTTTATCATATAAGGCCGTACGGAATCCGATAATATCGCGAACTGGTTTCCCATCTACTGCTACAATCACATCGTATTCTCGCAAACCAGCATCTGTACCTGGCGAAGGGCTTTTCACATCTAAAATGCAAACTCCCTCTGTTACATTGCCTGGTAAATGCAATGTTTTTGACCAATGGTAGTTTGGAATTTCATTTAATGATCTCAGTTCAATTCCAACATACGGTCTTCTTACTTTTCCGTACTTCTCTAATTCATTCATAATTGGAACAGCTCTAGTAACAGGAATAGCTAGCCCAATTCCTTCTACTTCTTTTGCCGCAATTTTCATTGAGTTAATACCAATTAATTGACCTGCTGCGTTTACAAGCGCACCACCACTATTACCCGGATTAATTGCTGCGTCTGTTTGCAATACTTCTACTTGCCAATCATAATGTCCATCTTGATCTAAATCTACAGGGACAATACGCTCATTAGCCGAGATAATACCTTGTGTGACAGTTCCAGAAAATTGTAGCCCGAGCGGGTTTCCAATCGCAATGACTGGTTCTCCTCTACGAACAGTATTAGAATCGCCAATCTCAATTACTTTTTTCACATACTTTGCATCTATTTCTAGTACAGCCAAATCTGTGACTACATCAGTTCCTAATACTTTTCCTGGAACTTTCTTACCGTCACTTAAACTTACTTCAATACGATTTGCCCCAGCAACAACATGATTATTCGTTACAATGTAAGCTTGGCCATCTGTCTTTTTATAAATTACACCCGATCCTGTACCAGCTTCTGAATCTACCTCTGAAAAATTATCTCGCTGAATATTAATAACGCCAACAACAGCTTCAGATGCACGATCAACAGCATCGACAAAGCTAATCTGTTTAATTCCTTGCGCTTGGGCCATATTACTTCCACTTGCTTCTGCTTGTGGAAACGCGCCTGCATCATTTGAAAACAAAGGAGCTCCAAATGCAAATAACGAAGCTCCTACAATTGTTCCAGCTATACTAGAAATAACAATACCTTTATGCTTCTTTTTTCTTGCACGTTTCATACGATAATTTTCTTCATCAATAAAGGACATATTTGTTCACCTATCTTCCTGAAAACAACTATATTCACCTTTATTGTTTACTAAAATGAAGAATTATACGTATTGAATTTTTGTCGGCATTTTTGGATCTGTATCGTGAATTTCAAAGGCTTCTCCCACTCCAAATCCCTTTTCCTCTAATACTTGTGATACTGACATACGTGCTAGTTCTTTCATGTTATTATCTAAGCTTAAATGGGCTAAATAAATATGCTTTGTCTCATCTGTAATTACATCCGCCATCGCTAATGCAGCATCTTCATTACAAACGTGCCCCACATCGCTTAAAATACGTCGCTTAATACTCCATGGATAGCGTCCCATACGAAGCATTTCCACGTCATGATTGCTTTCAAACACGAAAGCATTAGCCCCCTTAATAACACCTTTCATACGGTCACTCACGTATCCTGTATCTGTAATAAGAGCCAACTTTCTATTATTGTTATGAAAAGCATAGAACATTGGCTCTGCCGCATCATGTGAAACTCCAAATGACTCGACCTCAATATCACCGAATGTTTTTACATCCCCAACTGAGAAAATAAACTTTTGCTCAGTTGGGATATTCCCTATTAAGTGTTCCATTGCATTCCATGTTTTCTCATTTGCATAAACAGGTAAATCATATTTACGTGCCAATACACCTAAGCCTTTAATATGGTCACTATGTTCATGTGTTACAAGAATACCCGATACATCATTTATATTTAATTCTGCCTGTTTAAATAAAGCCTCTGTTGCTTTACCACTTAAACCTGCATCGACAAGTAACTTCTTTTCATCTGTTCCTACATATAGCATATTCCCTGTACTTCCACTTGCAAGTACGCTAAAATGCAAACCCATTCTTTCTCACTCCAGTATGTTCATCAACCACTTGATTTTCCTTTTCCCCTAATTCCATAACTTGTCCTTCAATTGCATTTACAAAGAAGTCCTGCTTCTGCTCCGTCTTTAAGTTCCACGTTGGAGCAAGTACTTGGTTATTAGAAGTAGATGCGGTAAGGTTGGCATAACCAATTTGCGCTTCTTTTACATGTGTATTCCCATGAATTTTATTTTTTAAATACAGATTTTCTAAAGCCGTTTGGGCAGTAATAATTTCTTGCTGTTTCGTTTTTTCACTTTCGCCCATTTCTTTTAAATCTGTTAACATCGTCTGCGTGTACGACACAAGTTCATTTTTTTCATTTAATTCCACAACAATCATTGCCTGATCGTTATAGAAAATAGGCTTATCTTTATATTTTTGGAAAAAGTAAATTTTAGAGTCTTTCATCGCTCCAAACTCATACTTTTGTCCATCTAATACATAGTTCTTCAAAAAATCATTATACTTATCTTTGGATAAAGATTTTGTATTTAAAAAGGGCTCTTTTAGCTTACTTTCTATCTTGTACATATTTTGTATATGCGCCGTTTGATTTTTTAAAGACTGTATGTCTTCTTCTTTAAATGCCTTGTTTTCAGCCCTAATAAATGACTCTTTTTTCGGTTCTTTAGGGAAATTACCCATAGTAATTTTGTTTGCTTTTAATTCTTGATCTATCTTCGTTTCTGCAATAAGCTCCAATTGATTACTATCTTGCTTTTGAATGAATTGAAAAATGAGAAAGAGGTCCAAAACAAAAAAGGTCACAATAAATATGGTTTTAATCCGATCCCAATCCATTTAGTCCCCCCTCATTCCACTCATATATTTTTTGTTTGCCAGCTTCATCTTCAACAAACTTTACATACCAAATTGGCTGTAGTCGCGCTACTTGCCCATCTAGTGATAATTTGTATCCAATCCCAATGTCTTTAATAGATCTTTTATCTACCGCGGCATTATTTTCTAAGGATGCTATTACAACATGACCTGACGGAAGAGTAACCTTCTGCTCTATACCTTTCGTATTTAAAGAAAGCAACGGTCTTTCATATTCCATTACTTCTTCTGATCCCCATACTTGTCTCAATTCAGCTAATCCATCAGTATTGAATACGGGATATCCATCTTCCTGTAAGCGGAATACTGTCTGTCCTTTATTCATATAGTCCAAACGATATGAATCCAAACTCCCACTGTGACCATTTACAAAATCAAAACTTTTTTGTAAAAGCATTAAATTATCTGGCTTTTTCTCACTTAAAACAGAAGAATTTTTATACTTTAGCATATGCTGATCATTTTCAATCTCCATAGACCTAATACCATCTGTAAATATTTCTTTCGATCCCTCGATAATAGGGCTTAAATAACGTGGGTCACTAAAAAGAGCATTCTTAAATGTATCAACCGCCAAATTAGATGAAATATATGTTATATTACTTAATTCTGTCGTTCCATCTGGTAAAAATAGCTTTTTCATATCATTAATTTGATAGTCAAAATAAGGTTTCGCTGATACTATAAATTGATTTTGTGCATTTACAACATCTTTTAAATACACACCACTTAATTTTGCTTCATATATTCTATAGTTATCACCATCGGAAACAAAATTAATTTTAATTTCTTGATCCCTACTTCTAGAAGGGTCAAGAATAATTCGATTAAAGTGTTTAGGCTTATCTATACTTTTTTCTTTCATACTAAACATAGATTTAACTGCATCAAATGGGATGTTGGTAGGGAAAATAAGTTCAATTTTCCCTTCACCATGCACATAAGAAAGAAAGTCAGCCTTAGCAATCGATATCTCTTTGAACTCATTTAATTCCCCTGCTTCCAAAGTTCTATAGATTGATTCTATATCTCCCTCTCTTTTGCTCCCGTAATGATTTTTATCTTTATGCACAATGATAGAAGTAGGGCGGACAACATCAGCGATTTTCGTTTGAGTATTTCCCTCATTCCCCTGTACAAATTTTGCGTTTTGCATAGATGTGGAATCTGGCACATACGTCCATAAGTTAAAAGTAAGAAATAGACTAATTACAACTAAATTAATTAAAACTATCGTTTTAACATTCTCCATACTCATTCCCATTCGTCCTCTTCATCTGCTGCCATAGGCAATGTGAAATAAATCGTTGTCCCTTTTCCTTCCTCACTCTTTGCCCAAATCGAGCCACCATGTGCCTCAATCATTTCTTTCGCAATTGCTAATCCAAGTCCTGTACCGCCCATTTGTCTTGAACGTGCTTTATCTACGCGATAAAAACGTTCAAAGATTTTATCGACGTTTTCTTTCGGAATACCCATTCCTTGATCACTTACACTAATCTCCAATAATTCTCCGCGATCACGTAAACGATATGTTACTGTTCCACCTTCTGGCGAATACTTTAATGCATTCGAAATAATGTTATACAATACTTGCGTAATTTTGTCCGTATCCATATCAATAAATCGAGATTTTTTAGAGAAGGATCGTTTGAAGCTTACGTTTTGCTCTTTAGACATTTCAAAACGATCAATAATGTTATTAAAGAAGTCAGTAAAGTCGACCCATTCTTTCATTAAACGATGTTCTGTACTATTGAGTTTAGATAGTTGCAATAACGCATTTACAAGTCTAATCATTCTTTCTGTTTCTTCTTGTGTAACTGTTAAAAATTGTGGTGCAATATTTGGATCTTGCCACGCACCGTCTGTAAGTGCCTCTAAGTAACTGCGCATTGTCGTTAATGGCGTTCTTAATTCATGAGAGACGTTTGCTACAAACTCGCGGCGTTCTCTTTCTATACGCTCCTGCTCAGTCACATCATATAATACGGCAATTAAACCATTTGCTTTCCCTGTCTCTTTTTGAATAACAGAGAAACTAGCGCGTAAAATATATGGCTCATTTCTCGTACTAAAATCTAATAAAACAGAATCCGGCTCTTCGTATAAATGATCGAGCGTAAATTCTTCTTGTATTCCCAATACTTCTAAAACAGATTGATCAAGCGCCGTTTCACGCGAAACATTTAGCATCTTTTCCGCAGGATCATTTAATAAAATAATGTCCCCTTTTCGGTCAGTAGCAATTACTCCATCTGTCATATGTGATAATACGGATGACAATTTACGTCTTTCACTTTCTGTTGAAGAACGAGCTTGTTGTAATTTTTTTGATAAATTATTGAAAGATAATGCTAATTGTCCAATTTCATCATGGCTATGCACTTTTACTTTTCTTGAATAGTTTCCTTTTGCCATTTCAATCGCTTGTCTTCGCATATCAGAAATTGGCCTCGTAATCGTTTGAGCTAACAAAATTCCAAGTACAGCTGTTACGAGTAATGCAATAACTGTTCCGGTCGCAAAGATTTGATTAATATCCTTCATCTGCTTATAAACATCTTCCATAGATGCAACAACGTAAATGACACCAAGGGCATCTTTGTTGTTATCATCCATAATAGGAGTAATCATAACTTGTACACGGTGACCTGTACGACTATCCTTCTCAATTTTCACTTCTGATTTTTTTTGTACCAATACCCGCTGAACAGCTATATTAGTTGATGTTCTATTTACCTTGTTTTGCTTTGACTCATCTGAAATAGCGAGCAGCTTTCTATTCGCATCAAATACACTTACCTCTTGAATATCTTTCTTTCGATCAGAGGCAAATTTTCGAATGGAAGTTTTAATCGTTTCATCTGTTGACTCTGTCTCTGCTTTTGTATAACTTTTTTTAAACTCTTGTTTCAAGTTATACGATAATAAGTTCGTTTGTTGCGTTAAAGAATCTCTAAAGCCTTGTACAAGACTCTTTTCTAACTCTCTTACGAAATATACTCCAATAACTTGCATAGCTATCAATATTAATAGCATATATATGAGTACAAATTTTAAATGAATAGATTGAAAAAAACCGACTTTCTTCATATACTATTCCTGCTCTGGGTCACGCAAGTAATACCCTACTCCACGTCTAGTGACAATTAATGTAGGATGACTTGGATTATCTTCAATTTTTTCACGTAGACGACGTACTGTTACATCCACTGTACGTACATCTCCAAAATAGTCATAACCCCAAACTGTTTGCAATAAATGTTCACGTGTCATAACTTGACCTAAATGTTTTGCTAAATAATGTAATAGCTCAAATTCACGGTGTGTAAGCTCAATATTTTCCTCACGTTTCGTTACACTATACGCATTTGGATTGATAACAATTGGTCCAATAACCATTTCCGTATTTTCTTCTTTTTCTGCAGCACCACCTTGTTGATGGCGACGTAAATTCGCCTTCACGCGAGCAAGTAATTCTCTCGTACTAAATGGCTTCGTTACATAATCATCTGCCCCAAGCTCCAGACCTAATACTTTATCGATTTCAGAGTCTTTCGCTGTAAGCATAATAATTGGCATTTCTGAGCCTTTACGTATTTCACGGCAAACCTCTAAGCCATCCTTACCTGGTAGCATAATATCTAATAAAACCATATCTGGCTGTTCTTCAGTCGCTTTTTCAATCGCTTCATCACCATCATGCGCCATTACAATTTCAAAACCCTCTTTTTCTAGGTTGAACTTCAAAATATCTGCAATCGGCTTTTCATCATCAACTACTAAAATTTTCTTGCCCATCATCGTTTATTTCCTCCTTATAAAGTGAAGCTTTAATCAGCCCTCACCAATTGGGCTTTCACGGGCAGCCCTCCCTCCACCTAACTTCTTTGCTTTCGCTGAATTTTAAAGTGGAGGCCTTACTGCCCATTAAATAGCGGGGTACAAATATGGTCAATATCCCTAAACACATTGATGTCTACATAGTATGTCCCTATATGACCGCATCTTTTGCTTAAGTACTTTCTCCTCTATTCTCACAGACTCATGTATGATCCACTTTTACACGGAATCCTATACAATCTATAGAAAAACCTCTAGCTTCAACTGCTAGAGGCTCCTTATTCTATTTTAAAATAACTACTCAATTTTGTAAAATTACACAAATAAAAAGGATATTAAGTGGGCCCACTTAATATCCTGAGAGTGGCTCGGGACGGAATCGAACCGCCGACACGAGGATTTTCAGTCCTCTGCTCTACCGACTGAGCTACCGAGCCAAAACTATATATAAAACCACTAATGGTGGTATAAACAAAAGTGGCGGTCCCGACCGGGGTCGAACCGGCGATCTCCTGCGTGACAGGCAGGCATGTTAACCACTACACCACGGGACCAAAAATGAACATAAAAAAACATGACCCGTACGGGATTCGAACCCGTGTTACCGCCGTGAAAGGGCGGTGTCTTAACCACTTGACCAACGGGCCACGAAAAATAAAATGGTGAGCCATGAAGGACTCGAACCTTCGACCCTCTGATTAAAAGTCAGATGCTCTACCAACTGAGCTAATGGCTCATACTCACCAACGTCATATTTTCGTGACGACAAGATGTATCATAACATGTTTTATTTATTTTTTGCAATACCTTTTTTATTTTTTATAAAAAACAAGAAAAAACTCATGCGGACATGAGTTTTTTCTTAAAAATATCAATTAAGCTTCGTATACGTTACGAACGATATTCGTTTGATTACGATCTGGTCCAACTGAGAACATAGATAATTGAATTCCTGTTAACTCAGAAACACGTTCTACGTATTTTCTTGCATTCTCAGGAAGTTCGTCTAATGATCTTACACCAGTAATATCTTCTGTCCAACCTGGAAGCTCTTCGTATACAGGCTCACATTTCGCTAAAATGTTTAAGTTTGCTGGAACTTCATCGATAACTTCGCCATTGTATTTGTAAGCAACACAAATTTTAAGAGTTGGAATACCAGTTAGAACGTCGATAGAGTTTAATGATAAATCTGTTAAACCACTAACACGACGCGCATGTCTTACAACAACGCTATCAAACCAACCTACGCGGCGTGGACGACCAGTTGTCGTTCCATACTCACGACCAACTTCACGAATTTGATGACCAATTTCGTCATGAAGCTCAGTAGGGAACGGACCATCACCTACGCGGCTTGTATATGCTTTACATACACCTACGACGCGAGTAACTTTTGCAGGGCCAACTCCAGTTCCAACTGTTACACCACCAGCAATTGGGTTAGAAGATGTAACGAACGGATACGTACCGTGGTCGATATCAAGCATAACACCTTGTGCACCTTCAAATAATACACGGTGATTATTATCTAATGCATCATTTAATACAACAGACGTATCACACACATATTGCGCGATTTGTTGTCCGTACTCGAAGTACTCTTCGAAGATTTCTTCTACACTGAAACCTTCTGTATCGTACATTTTTTCAAACAAACGATTTTTTTGTGCTAAATTGCGCTCAAGCTTCTCTTTAAATGCTTCACGGTCTAAAAGATCAGCCATACGAATACCGATACGAGCAGCTTTGTCCATGTATGCAGGACCGATACCTTTTTTCGTTGTACCGATTTTGTTATCACCTTTACTTGCTTCTTCTAACTCATCTTGTTTTAAGTGATAAGGCAAAATAACGTGCGCACGGTTACTTACGCGTAAATTATCAGTACTTACACCACGATCGTGTAAGTATTTTAACTCTTCAAGTAATGCTTTCGGATCTACTACTAAGCCGTTTCCGATTACACAAATTTTCTCTTTATAGAAAATACCAGATGGAATTAAGTGTAATTTATATTTAACTCCGCCAAAAACAATTGTATGTCCTGCGTTATTTCCACCTTGATATCTTGCAACTACTTCCGCATGCTCAGAAAGAAAATCAGTGATTTTACCTTTTCCTTCGTCGCCCCATTGTGTTCCTACAACTACTACTGAAGACATTATTAAAGCACCTCCGCAATTTTCAAACGATCTATTCAAACAATATAATTGTACCAAAACCGAAAAAGAAGTCAACCAAAAAGCGAACATTTTTTTATCAAAAAACTTTTTCGTTCGTAAGAATTATATTTTCACACTATGAAAGCCTTATCTTTTCTATAAAAAAAAAGAAACACATCTTATTATAAGAAATGCGTTTCTTTTTTATACTATCGTTATGCCGGCGGCGCATGTCCATCTTCGAAACGACGTTCTAAGTTAACGAACTTATTGAACTCTTTAACGAATGCGAGCTCGACTGAGCCTACTGGACCATTACGCTGCTTTGCAATAATAATTTCAATCGTATTTTTATTTTCCGTTTCTCGGTCATAGTAATCTTCACGATATAGGAAAGCTACGATATCGGCATCCTGCTCGATACTTCCCGATTCACGAATATCAGACATCATCGGACGTTTATCTTGACGAGATTCTACACCACGAGATAACTGTGACAAGGCAATAACAGGAACTTGTAATTCACGCGCAATCCCTTTTAGTGTACGAGAAATCTCAGATACTTCCTGCTGACGGTTCTCTCCTGGTTTCCCACTTCCCTGAATAAGCTGTAAGTAGTCAATCAAGATCATACCAAGACCCTGTTCTTGTTTTAATCTACGACATTTTGCTCGAATCTCATTTACTTTAATCCCCGGCGTATCATCAATATAAATACCAGCATTAGAAAGGCTACCCATTGCCATCGTTAATTTCGCCCAATCATCAGAAGTTAACGATCCGGTACGAAGTCTTTGTGCATCAATATTCCCTTCTGCACAAAGCATACGCATAACAAGCTGATCAGCACCCATCTCTAGACTAAAAATCGCTACATTTTCATCCGTTTTCGTCGCTACGTTTTGTGCGATATTTAATGAAAATGCCGTTTTACCTACCGAAGGACGTGCCGCCACGATGATTAAATCATTTCGCTGGAACCCTGCCGTCATCTTATCTAATTCAGTAAATCCAGTTGGTATCCCGGTCACTTCACCTTTTTGATTATGCAAAAGTTCGATTTTATCGTAAGCTTCTACAAGAACGTCTTTAATATTTTGGAATGCTTTCGCATTCGTCTGATGAGATACTTCTAATATTTTTTTCTCAGCCTCATTTAAAAGACCATCCACATCATCTTCTCTCTCATATCCATCAGACACAATATGAGTCGCCGTTCGAATTAAACGACGTAACAGTGCTTTTTCAGCGATGATTCTTGCATAATACTCTACGTTAGCAGCAGTCGGAACAACTTCTGCTAATTCTGCTAAGTAAGAAACCCCACCAACTTCTTCTAGTAATCCTTGATCAGCCATTGCTGACGTCATCATTACTAAGTCAATTGGCTCCCCCTTATCAGATAAACCAAGCATGACTTCAAAAATCTTTTGATGTTTCGTTCGATAAAATGAGTCAGGTACTAATAGTTCCGATGCTGATGTTAACGCATCCTGATCAATCAATATAGCACCTAAGACTGCCTGCTCAGCTTCTATATTATGCGGAGGGGTACGATCAGCCATTACATCACTCATACGCAATCCTCCTTGCTTAACTTAGTTTTATTGTTCACTAACATGAACTTTTACTGTTGCTGTTACTTGCGGATGCAATTTCACAGTAACGTTTGTATAGCCTAATGCACGAATTGCATCATCCATTTCAAATTTACGCTTATCAAGTTTAATATTGTGAGATTTTTGCATTGCATCTACGATTTGTTTACTTGTGATTGAACCGAATAGACGGCCGCCTTCTCCAGATTTAGCCTTTAATTCTACAGTTAATTTCTCTAACGTTTCTTTTAATTGTTTTGCATTTTCAAGCTCTGCTGCTGCATCTTTTTCTTCTTTGCGCTTTTGAGCTTCTAAAGTTTTCATACTGCTATTCGTCGCTTCAGCAGCTAATCCTTGTTTTAGTAAGAAGTTATTTGCATAACCATCTGGTACGTTTTTTACTTCTCCTTTTTTCCCTTTACCTTTTACGTCTTTTAGAAAAATTACTTTCATGATTGTGTGCCTCCCTGTAAATAG
This sequence comes from Bacillus cereus group sp. Bc031, assembly GCF_027716265.1. Classification (NCBI taxonomy): domain Bacteria; kingdom Bacillati; phylum Bacillota; class Bacilli; order Caryophanales; family Bacillaceae; genus Bacillus; species Bacillus cereus group sp. Bc031. Next base: position 26,116 of record NZ_JAQFUL010000005.1, on the reverse strand, counting down.
TCATCAATAACAAATCGAAGCTTCTCCTCAGCTTCATCTACTGTAACATTTTTCATTTGTGTGGCTGCATTCGTTAAATGCCCGCCACCACCTAAGTTTTCCATAATTAGCTGCACATTCACTTCACCTAAAGACCTGCCGCTAATTCCAATGAAATTCTCGCCACGTTTTGCAATAACAAATGATGCAATAATTCCTGTCATTGTTAATAATGTGTCCGCTGATTGCGCAATAAGCACTTGATCGTAGTAATCATCGCTATCAACTTTTGCAATCGCAATTCCATTTTTATAAATGTACGCATTTTTAATAGCTTTTGCAACCCGTAAATACTGATCCATATCTTCTTTTAAAAGCTCTTGTACAAGTACAGTATCTGCACCATGTGAGCGTAAATAAGAAGCAGCATCAAACGTACGAGCACCTGTCCGGAATGTAAAGCTTTTCGTATCAACAATAATACCTGCTAATAATGCTGTTGCTTCTAAAATTGTCATTTTTAAATTTTTCGGTTGGTATTCAAGTAATTCCGTAACAAGTTCCGCCGTGGAAGAAGCGTATGGCTCCATGTAAACAAGCAATGGATCTTCAATAAAATCTTCTCCTCGGCGATGATGGTCAATAACAACTACATTTTCAATTTTGCGTAACAGCTTTTCTTCCATCACCATTGAAGGCTTATGCGTATCAACAACAACAAGTAATGAATCATCATTTGCAAATTCCATCGCTTGTTCTGGTGTAATAAAGTGAGACCATAACTCTTCATTTTGTTTCACTTTATCCATTAAACGCTTAATTCCCTTATCAGAATCATTTTCATCGAGCACAATATATCCTTTGCGCTCATTTAATTGCGCTACCTTTAAAATACCAATCGCAGCACCAATTGCGTCCATATCAGGAGCCCTATGCCCCATTATAATGACATTGCTACTTTCTAATACTAAATCCTTTAATGCATGCGAAATCACTCTGGCACGTACACGAGTACGTTTTTCCACCGGATTTGTCTTACCACCATAAAACTTAACTTTACCTGTCGCTTGTTTAATAGCTACTTGATCTCCACCACGCCCAAGCGCAAGGTCTAGACCTGATTGAGCCATCGCCCCAAGCTCGGATAAAGGTAAATCACCTGATCCAACACCTACACTTAATGTAAGTGGTATATTTCTTTTGGATGTTTCTTCACGTACTTGGTCTAAAATACTAAATTTCCCTTTCTCCATCTGCGCTAAAATACTTTCATTTAGTACAACGAAGAATCTTTCCGAAGATGCACGTTTTAAATATGCCCCATACTTAACGGCCCATTCATTTAGACGGGATGTCACAAGACTTGTTATATTCGTACGTAATTGATCATCTAATCCTTGTGTAACTTCATCATAATTATCTAAATAAATGACAGCTAAAACAGTACGTTGATCCTCGTACATCTTTTCAATCTCTGTTTGTTCTGTTACATCAAAGAAATAAATTAACTTTTCTTCTTTCCTTACAAAGACACGAAACTTTCGATTATTTAAAGAGACTATATCATCGGATGTTTCTCCCTTAATAAAAAGAAGTAACGTTTCTGATACATCATAAAGGTGCCATCCAGCTAATGCATGCTGCCCCAGACATGAAGATAAATAAGGATTTGCCCAATCAATCCCATAATCCTTATTGTATAACAAAATACCAATCGGCATCTGGTTAAATGCCTCATTACTCACTTTCTTTACCCTTGTAATCATATCTGTCGTATGTTTTTCAAAATTCTTTTGGAAAGTAAGTTCAAATCGTACAACAACAAAAAGAACGATACAAAAAATAAAGAAGGAGACTATCCCCATTAGTAAATGAAAATAACAGAGGATCGAAATGAGCACAAACACAAAAAATGCCAATACGTAAACAGGATATAAAAACCACTGTTTCTTATAAAATTCAGGCATGTATACAACTCCTATAAAGTAAAACTAACTTATCTTCCAGTTAGTAATACAGATTAAAATAGTATAAGGAATATTATTTTATCCTCCTATTTTAGAACGCAATGAAATCCCTAAATCAATTATACCTAAGATTGTCACAAGAGGAAACAGCATCGGGATAAACATGCAGGCGATAAAACTAATAATAGGAACCCCTTTCGTAAAACCTTTGCTATGCGCTAAAAAAGTGATAAACGTCAGGCCTTGCAGCACTAGTAATAAAGCAAATATGACATATAGGTTAGAAAATACCATATGTAAATATGATGTCGGTTCTACTTTTATAAAAGTTGATAGCAAAATAAATATAACGTAATACCAAACAATACTCTTTGGTAATTGTATATCTTTGAACTTAGGCCAAGGTATAACATCATGCTTTAGCTTTCTTAAAGTACTACCTGATATTATTATGGTAATCCAAGAAAGACATACAGAAACCATCACAAGTATACTCGGGAATACCGCTTGTAATATATCATTCATTTGTACAAATAACTCTTTTTGCTCTTTACTAATCGGCATACCAGCAACACTTGCTATCTTTTCACTTTGCACTATGCTTTTATTAAACATATTTTGTATTTGCTTTATAAAATCTATGTTAAAAAACTTTATACTGGCAACATAAATGAGCATAATACTGATTAAGTATGCAAGTGAACCGGTTATTAAAATCTCCAATGGCTTTCTTTGTTTTTTATACATGCACCCTAAAACAATACCCATCAACCCAAATACGACCGTCTTTACTAGACCTATCGGCTGACTTACAAAAACAGCAATTAAAAATGCAGCCGTAAAAATTACAAATACATTCGATAATTTATATCTTATCGTTAACAATATAAATGGCAACGGCAACGCAAACGTTACAACTGTACCTAAAATCGGAACATACATAGATATAAACAATAACATTACATATATAGCCAACAACGCGGCTCCTTCAGTAATAAATCTCACTTGCTTCACATTTTAACCTCTCTTTCAAAAAAGAAAAGCATAGCAAAATGCACAGTAGAGTCCGACTCTACTGTGCATTTCATACGCTATTATTCACCAACATATGGTAAAAGTGCCATTTGACGAGCACGTTTAATTGCAACTGTAAGTTTGCGTTGGTATTTTGCGCTTGTTCCTGTTACACGACGAGGTAAAATTTTACCACGCTCAGAAACGAAACGTTTTAATAAATCAACATCTTTATAATCGATGCGAGTGATGCCGTTAGCTGTGAAGAAACACACCTTACGACGTTTCGCACGTCCACCTTTGCGTCCTGCCATGTCTATTTCCCTCCATTCTTTGTTAAAACTAACAAATTTACTGTATTAGAACGGTAAATCGTCGTCGGAAATGTCGATCGGTTGACCTACATTTGAAAATGGATCGTCATTCTTCGTAAATCCAGAGTTACCTTGGTTACCTTGGTTGCCTGAATTCCTAGATTGACCAAATGGGTTAGAGCTTTGGTTACCGAAACCAGCTCCTGATGGTTGCTGATTAAATGAACCACGTTGCTCCCCACCGCCATTACGCGGCTCTAAAAATTGTACGCTTTCCGCAAGAACTTCTGTTACGTATACACGTTTACCATCTTGTCCCTCGTAATTACGAGTTTGAAGACGTCCATCTACGCCTGCTAAGCTACCTTTTTTCAAATAATTTGCTACGTTTTCTGCTTGTTTACGCCATATTACACAATTAATAAAGTCAGCTTCACGCTCACCTTGTTGATTCGCAAATGCGCGATTCACAGCTAACGTAAAAGTAGCTACTGCAACACCATTGGGCGTGTAACGTAAGTCAGGGTCCTTAGTTAAACGACCAACGAGGATAACACGATTCATCAATCGAACCACTCTCCCTTATATATCAATTATTTTTCTTCTTCTTTAACAACGATATGACGAAGGATATCTTCGTTGATCTTAGCTAAACGATCGAATTCGTTAATCGCTTCTGCGTTAGCATTCACGTTTAAGATCATGTAGAAACCTTCACGTAAGTCGTTGATTTCGTAAGCTAAACGACGCTTACCCCACTCTTTCGTGTTAATGATTTCTGCACCATTGTTTGTTAAAACACCTGCAAAACGTTCAACTAAAGCTTTTTGAGCTTCTTCTTCAACGCCAGGACGAATGATGTACATAATTTCGTACTTTCTCATTACACTTTCACCTCCTTTTGGTCTAAACGGCCCGTAATGGGCAAGGAGCAATTAATTTATAGTAATTACTCACGAGTTTAGATTATATCATAGTAAGTTAGATGAATCAACTCACCCATACATAAAAAACTTGGCAAACACATAATATATTTGCCAAGTTCATATCTTTATTTTTTCCTAGGAAATATTAAATTAAACGTTGAAACGGAAATGCATAACGTCTCCGTCTTTTACGATATACTCTTTTCCTTCTAAACGAACTTTACCAGCTTCTTTTGCAGCTGTCATAGAACCGTTTGTCATTAAGTCTTCGTAAGAAACTGTTTCTGCACGAATAAATCCACGCTCAAAGTCTGTATGAATTACGCCGGCACATTGTGGTGCTTTCATACCTTGTTTGAACGTCCATGCACGTACTTCTTGCACACCTGCTGTGAAGTAAGTAGCAAGTCCTAATAAATCATATGCAGCACGAATTAATTGATCTAAACCAGATTCCTCAATGCCCAGTTCTTCAAGGAAGACTTTTTTCTCTTCCTCGTCTAGCTCAGCAATTTCTGATTCGATTTTTGCACATACAACGATTACTTGAGAATTTTCATTTGCAGCAAATTCTTTTACCATTTGTACGTATTTGTTTTCAGAAGGATCGATAACATCGTCCTCGCTTACGTTTGCTACGTATAACATTTCTTTCGTTGTCAGTAAATGAAGACCTTTAACAATCTTCATTTGCTCTTCTGTAAATTCAACAGTACGAGCTGGTTTACCCTCTTCAAAAGCTTCTTTTAAACGTACTAAAATTTCATGCTCATATACTGCTTCTTTATCCTTTTGTCTTGCTAATTTCGCAACACGTTCGATACGTTTATCAACAGATTCTAAGTCTGCTAAGATTAGCTCTAAGTTGATTGTTTCAATATCATCAATTGGGTCTACTTTACCTGAAACATGCGTAATATTTTCGTCTTCAAAACAACGAACAACTTGGCAAATTGCATCTACTTGGCGAATGTGAGATAAGAATTTATTTCCTAAACCTTCACCTTTACTCGCACCTTTTACGATACCTGCAATATCAGTAAACTCAAATACAGTCGGAACAGTTTTTTTCGGTTCTACTAATTCCGTTAATTTATTTAAACGCTCATCTGGTACTTCTACAATTCCTACGTTTGGATCAATTGTACAGAATGGATAGTTTGCAGATTCTGCTCCTGCTTGTGTAATTGCATTAAATAAAGTGGACTTTCCTACGTTAGGTAATCCAACAATCCCAGCCGTTAATCCCATATTTTTCACTCCTATGTCTCAATCTTTCATCATTATAGATAGTAACGAAAAAAATGACAAGTTTCCTCCAAACGAAAAAAAGTAACAGCTACCCACTGTAACTGTTACTTTCTCTCTATTCTTCGTGCTTCACAAGTATTTTTTTCACCTTACGATCAAACTCTCTTCGAGGAATCATTACTGAATGGTCACATCCCTCGCACTTAATGCGGATATCCATTCCCATACGAATAATCTTCCAACGATTCTCCCCACATGGGTGGGCTTTCTTCATTTCCACAACATCGTACAAGTTATACTGCTTTTGCTCCATTCTCCAAACCCCTCTCCATATTAAATTGCTTTTCCACTCACTAACTCTTCACGATTATATAAAACCATACGTGGATATGGAATTTCAATACCATGTAAATCTAGACGATTTTTAATTTCTTTACGAAGTGCCCTTGCAATAACTGCATGTTGCATCGGCTCTACTTCTGCAATAACACGTAATATAACTTCTGATGCAGCTAATGTTTGCACGCCTAATAACTGAGGCGTTGTTACCATTTGCTCATATTGTGCAGGTAATTCTTCTAATAATTCTTCAATGACTTGCTCTGCTTTTGCTATATCAGCCTCATACGAAATAGATACGTCAACAAATGCTACACTATTACTAACTGAATAGTTGGTAACCTGAACAATACTTCCGTTTGGTAAAGTATGAATTTCACCTGTCCAACTTTTCACTTTCGTTGTACGAAGTCCAATTTCTAAAACGACACCTTCAAACTGACCAATTTTCACATAGTCACCAACTGAAAATTGATCTTCTAACAAGATAAATAACCCTGTAATAACATCTTTCACTAAACTTTGAGCACCAAATCCGACTGCTAAACCAATTACCCCAGCACCGGCTAATAAACCTGATGCATTAATATTAAACACACCTAAAATCGCAATTAACATAATGAACATAACAACGTATGCCACAATATTTTCAAGTAACTTCGCTACTGTAACTGTACGACGTTCTGAAATTTGAATTGGAGAACGACTTCCCATACGAAACGCATTTCGTACAACCGCTCTTGCAATTCGCACTACAATTGCACCAATTGTTAAAATGATACATATTTTTAATGTCGCAATTCCAATATGAGCCCAACGATCAGCATCTAGTAAATACTGTTTCGTAGCATTAAACCACTTCGTTAATACATCCATGTACCTCTACCTCTCCAGCCAAAATTTCTTTTTAGTTATCCTTCTTATTGTATCAGAAGTCTCCTAATTGCTGAAAAAATTTTATGACTTTAATTCCATTTGTTAACCTCCATGCAGGTATAAAATGGAACGAATATATATATACTAGTACTATTATTTCCGTTCTCACTTAAATTTTACAGCAAGTACGCACTTATAGTTTTCCATTTTACTCACCATATAACATATTTTGAAAATTTATTAAAAGGATGGGTGCTTCATGAATATTGGAAGTTTTCGCTTACCTTTTTTCGAAAAAGAAACTCAAAATGTTATGCACCAAGATTTAGAAGCCTCCGAGACAATTAGTAACTTCTTACTTTCCCATATCCCTATTAAAACTCATATACCAATCATTCTCGTTTGTATCGGAACAGATCGTTCCACAGGAGATGCACTCGGTCCGTTAGTCGGTACGAAACTAGAACAAGTAGGAATTACAAACTTCCAAGTTTTCGGCACACTAGATGAACCAGTACATGCGCTAAATTTAGAAGAAAAAATTCAGAATATACAGAAAGATAATCCTACTTCATTTATCATTGCGGTTGATGCTTGTTTAGGAAAATCTCAAAGTATCGGTTCCATCACTACCGGAATGGGGCCTAGTAAACCCGGAGCTGCGATGAACAAGAAATTACCAGCAGTTGGTGATTTACATATTCATGGCATCGTAAATCTAAATGGTTTTATGGAGTTTTTCGTTCTGCAAAATACAAGATTAAGTTTAGTTATGAAAATGGCTGATGTAATTGCACAAAGCATAAAAGAAACAGACCAAAAATTATCTGTATTAAAAAAAGCAAACCATCTATAAATAATAAGATGGTTTGCTTTTTAGTTTTGCTGCGCTAATAATTCTAAAATGCGATTTAAATCTTCTTTATTGAAAAATTCAATTTCGATTTTACCTTTTTCCTTTTTTGTTTCTTTAATTTTTACCTCTGTGCCAAACTTTTCTCTTAAGAACGTTTCGCGTTCTACGAAAAATATGTTTCTCTCTTTTTTTACTTGTTTTGTTTCACGTGAAACGCGTTGATTAATCTCCTGAACAATTTTCTCTAATTGACGAACATTTAATCCTTCTTTTTCAATTCGTTTCAGTAAAGATTTCAACTGCTCTTCATCTTTTATCGTAAGTAAAGTTCTCCCATGAGCCATTGAAAGTTGACCGTTTGCAATCATATCTTGCACAAAAGAAGGGAGGCTTAATAATCGCGTATAGTTTGCAATGTAAGGTCTACTCTTACCAAGACGTTTTGCTAATTGTTCTTGCGTCACATTTAGCTCATTCATTAACATTTGATATGCCATTGCTTCTTCCATTGGATTTAAATCTTCTCGTTGTAAGTTTTCAAGCAATGCAAACTCCATCATTTGCTGCTCATTTAATTGTCTTACAACGGCAGGTACTTTTTCGAGTCCCGCTTCTTTAGCAGCACGATATCTTCTTTCACCTGCAACAATTTCATATCCTTTAATACTCTTTCTAGCAATTAATGGTTGTAATATGCCGTGCTCTTTAATAGAGGCCGATAATTCCTGAATCGCCTCTTTATTAAAGTGTTTACGTGGTTGATATGGATTCGGTCTTAATTCAGTTATCGTAATCTCCTGAATTGTCTCTTCTTCTTTCACATCTAAATCAGGAAAAAACACATTGATTCCTCTTCCTAATCCTTTAGCCACCTGCAATCACTTCCTCTGCTAAATCTATATATACTTCTGCCCCTCTTGATTTAGCGTCATACTGCATAATTGGTTTCCCATGACTTGGTGCTTCACTCAAACGAACATTACGAGGGATAATCGAACGGTATACTTTATCTCTAAAGTATTTTTTCACTTCATCTATAACCTGAATCCCTAAATTTGTACGGGCATCTAACATTGTTAGCAATACGCCTTGAATTGCTAGATTTTTATTTAAGTGCTTTTGCACAAGTCGAACTGTATTTAATAGCTGACTTAACCCTTCTAGTGCGTAATATTCGCATTGAACAGGAATAATAACAGAATCTGCTGCAGTTAATGCATTAATCGTTAATAACCCTAAGGACGGGGGACAGTCGATAATAATATAATCATATTCATCACGAACTGGCTGTAATGCCCTTTGCAAACGTACTTCCCGGGAAATAGTCGGTACCAATTCAATTTCAGCACCTGCTAATTGAATTGTAGCGGGTAGAACATCTAAGTTTTCAGTTGCGGTTTTCTGTATAACCCCTTGAACATCTGCATCTTCCACAAGAACATTGTAAATACATTGATCTAATTCGGATTTTTCAATTCCCACACCCGTCGTTGCATTTCCTTGAGCATCAATATCTACAAGAAGGACCTTTTTACCTACTTGTGCCAATCCAGCCCCTAAATTAACAGATGTTGTTGTTTTTCCAACGCCACCCTTTTGATTGGCTATAGCAATGATTTTTCCCATGATGTCACCTACTTTCAACCTTTCTATCTTATTCTAGTAACAATTACGTTTATTGTAACATGAAATAAAAGTTTTTCTTTTACGTCCTTATTAAACTTCAAAATTTATTTGTAAACTCCTTCTTCATCTAACAAGAAAATATAGTAAAAGAGACCTATCCAATAGGATCAGGTCTCTAAAACACCATTATTATTTTTTCTTCGGAATTTGAATTGTAATTTGATAGTACTCGTCAAACTCTTCTTCCTCAGAATTAACATTTAAACCACTGTCAGCAACCATTTGTAATGACTGCCTAATTGTATTCATGGCAATTCTCGTATCTCGACTTACTGCTTTTTGCTTTGCCTTACGCTTCGGTTTTGCTTCCTCTAGTAATTTCGCAATTCGTTCCTCTGTTTGCTTTACATTCAGTTGTTTCTCCACAATTTCCTGTAAAACCTTCAGTTGTAATTCCTCATTCTTTAAAGGGATGAGCGCACGGGCATGGCGTTCTGTAATACTTTTTTCTAATAACGCATTTTTTATTTCTTCAGGCAACTTTAACAATCGCAACTTATTTGCGATTGTGGATTGTCCTTTTCCGAGTCTTTGTGCCAATGCTTCTTGCGTTAAATTATGTAACTCAATTAGCTTTTGATATGCCACAGCTTCCTCGATTGCTGTTAGTTCCTCACGTTGCAAGTTTTCAATTAAAGCCACAGAAGCTGTTTCTGTATCATTTAAGTTTTTTATAATTGCAGGAACCTTTTCCCACCCTAACTTTGTTGCTGCACGGAAACGCCTTTCTCCAGCAATAATCTCGTACTTCTCATCCTCATATTGCCTCACAACAATTGGCTGAATAAGTCCGTGTGTACGAATCGTTAATGCTAGTTCCTCAATACGCGCGTCATCAAAAACTGTTCGTGGTTGATAACGGTTAGGGGTAATATTTACTATCGGAATTTCTTGTATTTCTTCATATACCTTTTTATCTATTTCTTCATGGCTTTCGTCTTGTAATTCGAATTCGCTCTCTTTATCTCCAAAGCCAAATAAACGAGAAAACGTATTTTTCATACATATTCCACCACCTTTAGGCCTATTGACTATTCTCCATAAAATGTTTCCTATGAAACATTTACGTTTTCATTTATATAATTTAATCTTACGTCTAATAAGATTTATTTTTCAATAGGTAATTTATTGGGTGTTCCCGGTTTGCGTGGATATTTCTTTGGTGTCTTGCGCTTTTTCTCGATTAATAAAATATTACGTTCACTTTCTTCAAATGGTAATTGGAACGTAGACATTTCTTTTAAATCCCCGCCTAGCACCTCTAAAGCATACTTGCCATTTTCAATTTCTTCATTTGCTGCAGCACCTTTCATTGCAATGAATGTTCCCCCAACTTTTACAAGTGGTAAACACAGCTCACTTAATACTGAAAGACGTGCGACTGCACGTGCCATTACAATGTCGTACGCTTCACGTACACCTTCTTTTTTTCCAAATGTTTCAGCACGATCATGACAAAACGCGACGTCACTCAATTCCAACTTTTGTGCTAAATGATTTAAGAAATTAATACGTTTTTGCAATGAGTCTACAATCGTCACTTTTAAATGCGGGAAACAGATTTTTAAAGGAATACTTGGGAATCCAGCTCCTGCGCCAACATCACAAATTGAGAATGGTTTTGAAAAATCGTAATAAAAAGCAGCTGTAATGGAATCAAAAAAGTGTTTTAAATATACTTCCTCTTTTTCCGTAATAGCCGTTAAATTCATTTTTTCATTCCATTCTACTAATGTTTCGAAGTAGATTTCGAACTGCTCTAACTGTCTAGAAGAGAGGGTGATACCCTTCTCTTCTAGCATAGATTGAAATTGTTCTATGTTCATCTAACAATATCTCCTTACTATTTATTGGTTCGATACTCGCGCAATTTTTCCTTGTTCAATATACACAAGTAAAATGGAAATGTCTGCTGGATTTACGCCCGATATACGTGAAGCCTGCCCCACTGAAAGTGGACGAACATCTTTCAATTTCTGTCTAGCTTCTGATGCAAGGCTAGAAATCGCATCATAATCAATATCGACAGGAATTTTTTTACTTTCCATCTTCTTCATACGCTCTACTTGCTGTAAAGATTTTTCGATATATCCTTCGTACTTAATCTGAATTTCAACTTGTTCTGTAACTTCATCACTTAATTCTACTTCACTTGGTACTAAAAGATGGATATGCTCATATGTCATCTCTGGACGACGTAATAAGTCACTTGCACGTATTCCATCTTTCAATTCACTTCCACCAATATTGCGAATTAATTCTTGAACTTCAGGACGTGGTTTAATAATAATGCTACTTAAACGTTCCTTTTCCTGTTCAATTTGTAATTTTTTATTTGTAAATCGCTCATAGCGTTCTTCTTTAATTAATCCAATTTCATGACCAATTTCAGTTAAACGAAGATCTGCATTATCATGGCGTAATAATAGACGATACTCTGCACGAGACGTTAATAAACGATATGGTTCATTCGTCCCTTTCGTTACAAGATCATCAATTAAGACACCAATATAAGCATCCTCACGACCTAAAATAACTTCTTTTTTACCTAAAGAACGACATGCTGCATTAATTCCGGCCATAAGCCCTTGTCCTGCCGCCTCTTCGTAACCAGAAGTTCCGTTAATTTGTCCTGCTGTATATAAATTTTTAATTTTTTTTGTTTCAAGTGTTGGCCATAGTTGCGTTGGCACAATTGCATCATATTCAATTGCATAACCTGTACGCATCATTTCAACATTTTCTAGACCAGGGATTGTTCTAAGCATATCACGCTGTACGTCTTCTGGTAAGCTTGTGGATAAACCTTGTACGTACACTTCTTGTGTGTTACGTCCCTCTGGCTCTAAGAAAATTTGATGACGTGGTTTATCATTAAACCTTACTACTTTGTCTTCAATTGAAGGACAATATCTAGGACCTGTTCCCTTAATCATACCAGAATACATAGCTGAGCGATGTAGGTTTTCATCTATTAAACGATGTGTTTCCGTACTTGTATACGTTAACCAACATGGAATTTGATCCATAATAAACTTTGTCGTTTCAAAAGAGAAAGCGCGTGGCTTATCGTCACCTGGCTGAATTTCTGTTTTACTGTAATCAATCGTATTACTATTTACGCGCGGAGGTGTACCTGTTTTAAATCTAACAAGATCAAATCCAAGCTCCTCTAAATGTTCTGATAACGTAATAGATGGTTGTTGATTATTTGGACCACTCGAATATTTTAAATCTCCCATAATAATCTCACCACGTAAAAACGTACCAGTCGTAATTACGACTGTTTTTGCTGTATATTCAGCACCAGCTTGCGTAATTACCCCTTTACATTCGCCATCTTCAACGATTAAACGCTCTACCATTCCTTGGAACAACGTTAAGTTTGGTGTTTCTTCAATTGTTTTCTTTAATTCATGCTGGTAAGAGAACTTATCTGCTTGTGCTCGAAGTGCACGTACAGCTGGCCCTTTACCTGTATTTAACATACGCATTTGAATATGCGTTTTATCAATGTTGCGTCCCATTTCTCCGCCTAATGCATCAATTTCACGAACAACAATCCCTTTTGCTGGTCCACCAACAGAAGGGTTACATGGCATAAACGCTACCATATCTAAGTTAATTGTTAACATTAATGTTTTGGAGCCCATTCGTGCTGCCGCAAGACCAGCTTCACATCCTGCATGACCTGCACCGATTACTATGACATCGTATGAACCGGCATTGTATCCCATTGTTTATTCCTCCTAATAATCTCTATCTTTCTGAAACATCACTATATTATTTTCCTAAACAAAATTGAGCGAACAACTGGTCAATTAAGCTCTCATGAACGGTGTCACCAGTAATTTCACCAAGTATTTCCCACGTTCTTGTTAAATCAATCTGCACCATATCAATTGGAACACCATTTTCTATCGCCTCAATTGCATCTCCAATTGTTTTTCCTGCTTGTGTTAATAATCCAATATGTCTCGCATTAGAAACATATGTTACATCTGCAGAATCAATTGTTCCTTCAAAGAATAAATCAGCGATTGCCGTTTCAAGCTCATCTATTCCCTGTTCCTCAATTAACGACGTTGTAATAACACGATTCCCCGCTGCTAATTCTATAACACGTTCCATATCAATTGCTTGCGGTAAATCTGTCTTATTTACAATAACAATGAAATCTTTTCCTTGTACGGCACGGAATAGATCTTTATCCTCATTCGTTAAAGCTTCGCTATAATTAACTACAACTAACACTAAATCAGCTTGACTCATCATTTCTTTTGAACGCTCTACACCAATTCGTTCAACAACATCTTCTGTTTCACGAATTCCGGCCGTATCTATAAGTTTAAGTGGTACACCACGCACATTAACGTACTCTTCAATAACATCACGAGTTGTTCCTGCAATATCAGTTACAATTGCCTTTTTCTCCTGAACGAGACTATTTAATAGCGATGATTTCCCAACATTAGGTCTACCGATGATTGCAGTAGCAATACCTTCACGTAAAATCTTTCCTTGCTTTGATGTTTCTAATATTTTTGCAATTTCAGCACGAACATGTGTAGCTTTCTCAATTAAAATATTATGTGTCATTTCTTCCACATCATCATATTCCGGGTAATCTATGTTTACCTCAACATGAGCTAACGTTTCTAATATATCCTGACGCAGACGGCCGATTAATTTAGATAATCGTCCCTCCATTTGATTAATCGCTACGTTCATTGCACGATCTGTTTTTGCACGGATTAAGTCCATAACAGCTTCTGCTTGTGATAAATCAATACGGCCATTTAAAAAAGCACGTTTTGTAAATTCACCAGGCTCCGCTAATCTTACCCCTTGCGCTAAAATAAGCTGTAATACTTTGTTTACCGAAACAAGTCCACCATGACAGTTAATTTCTACTATATTTTCACGTGTAAAAGTCCTTGGTGCACGCATAATGGACACCATTACTTCTTCAATAACCTGATTTGTATCTAAATCAACAATATGACCATAATGAATTGTATGAGAAGGAACCTCTGTTAAATCCTTCCCTTTAAAAATACGATTAACTTTTTCAACCGCATCATCCCCACTTACTCGAACAATGGCAATTGCACCCTCTCCAAGCGCTGTGGAAATCGCGGCAATTGTATCAAATTCCATGTCCTTTCACCTCACTTGCTTATTTATCTCTATTTCAACATGATTATTTTCTTCACTAAATTATTAGAATACCATAACGAACCTATCTACAAAAGAATAATAACTCATTTTATTATGTCCTCATGTAAAAAACACTAAACTTATTCACAGTGGATAAGTTTAGTGTTTTTAGTTATCCACACCTATTTTTCCCTCAAAAAAACCGGCACTCAATTGAGTAACCGGTCACTTGGAAGATATTACAACATGTCGATGTGGTTCTTTTCCTTCAGAAGTTGTAATGATATTTTGATGATTAGATAATGCTTGGTGGATAATCTTTCGTTCAAAAGATGGCATAGGCTCCAATACAACTCTTTTTTTCGTATTCGTACTTACCACTTGTTTTGCTAATCGATAAGAAAGTGCTTCTAACGTAGCTTTTCTTTTACTACGATAATTTTCAGCATCTAATGTGATACCAATGTACTGCTTCGTATTACGATTCGCCACAAGTTTTGTTAAATACTGTAAAGAATTCAAGGTGTTTCCTCTTTTCCCAATTAAAACACCTACATTTTCGCCGTAAATTGTAAATTCAACTTCTCTTCCTTTTACAATTTTACTAATCTCAGCTTCCACACCCATATCGTGAATAACATTTTTTAAATATTCTTCACATTCTTGAATTGGATCTTTCTTCAATACAACTTCTACTACTGCAGGTCGGTTCCCAAATAAACCTAAGAACCCTCTCTTACCCTCATCGATAATATTTATATCTACTCGGTCTTTTGAAACATTTAATTGCCTTAAAGCATCCTGTACTGCCAGCTCGACTGTTTGTCCTTTAGCAGTAATTATACTCACTTGCTTGATCCTCCTGCCTTACTAGCCTTAATTTCCGGCCCTTTGATCAAGTACATTTGAGCGATACCAAAGATATTACCAACAACCCAGTAAAGTGATAATGCAGCTGGGAAGTTAATTGCAAAGATTAAAATCATGATTGGCATTAACCAAATCATCATTGCCATTTGCGGATTTTGACCAGCAGTTCCTGCCATAGCAAGTTTTTGCTGAATAAATGTCGTAATTGCTGCAACAACCGGTAAAATATATAACGGATCTGCTTGTCCTAAGTCGAACCATAAGAATGTATGCTTACTAATTTCTGATGTTCTCATAATCGCATGGTAAAACGCGAATAAAATAGGCATCTGAACAAAGATTGGTAAACATCCTGCTAATGGATTTACACCATTTTTTTGATACAACTGCATCATTTCTTGTTGTAGTTTTTGCTGCGTTGCTTGATCTTTAGAACTATATTTCTCTTTTAACTTCACCATTTCTGGTTGTAACGCTTGCATTGCTTTCGTACTCTTCGTTTGTTTAATCATTAATGGTAATAATGCAAAACGAATAATAAGAGTTGTAACAACAATCGCTAAACCGTAATTACTACCAAATAAGTTGGCAAAATACGTAATTAACTGAGAAAGCGGGTATACGAAGTATTCATTCCAAATTCCAGTGCTTTTTGGTGTAATTGGCTGATTTACTTCACTACAGCCAGCAGTAATCGCCATTAATGCAACAACCATGGCTAGTAAACCTAATTTCTTTTTCAAAGCCTACTCCTCCTTGTATCGGTATGTATATAGTGTAATTCATTTCCTTACGCTACTTTTTTATTCTTTTCATACCAGAGCGTTTAAAGACATGAATTAAGCTTTTCTTCAATTCTTCATATGTCATCTCTGCACAAGGCTTCCTTGCTATTATAACAAAATCTTTTCCAGAATCTATCTCATCTTTTAATTCTGTGATCGACTGGCGAATCATACGTTTAATTCGGTTACGCACTACTGCATTTCCTATTTTCTTGCTGACAGAAAGGCCAATACGAAAGTTTGGCTGCTCTTCTTTATCTAGTTGATACACAACAAATTGACGATTCGCAGTCGATTTTCCTTTTTGAAAAACCGTCTGGAATTCATCATTCTTTTTTATACGATGTTTTTTCTTCATATCAATTGACACTCCTGTAGTTCATCAGCGGAAATTCACTATTATTAGAAAAAAAGACCACTGAACGATCAGTGGTCTACGCAGATAATACTTTTCTTCCTTTACGACGACGAGCTGCTAGCACTTTACGTCCGTTCGCTGTGCTCATACGGCTGCGGAAACCATGTACTTTGCTGCGCTTACGTTTATTTGGTTGGTAAGTTCTTTTCATTATATGACACCTCCCTGAGGAATATCTGTTAAAGACAGTCTTATAAATTATAGTTAATCAACTAGGAAAATGTCAATGGTTCTAGAAATTTTCATCAAATATTCATTTTGAACCTATTCACATACTTTTTCACAGACGCTATATTTCCTTGTGGATAAATGTTTTTTCTGTTTTTTATATCCACAAACTCTTTTCGTACTTTTACACAGTATATCGTGTTGTGGACAAGTTTATTCCACAAGGTATTGATTTTGTGGATAACTTTCTTAATTTCATTGCTATAGCTACTTTTTTTTGATATTATAGTTGTGTTTTCACTTTGAATAAGTTTTCCACATCATTATCTTATCCACAATTTGTGTATAACATGTGGACAGTTTTAATCACATGTGGGTAAATAATTATCCACATTTGCTTTTTTTGTCGAAAACCCTATCTCATATACAAACGACGTTTTTAGGTTTTAAAAATACGTTTCGTATAAATATACATTTTATATTTATTTAGGTTGTACATTTGTTGCGCAACCTTATTCTTTTACCATCTTAGTAAAGGAGGGACACCTTTGGAAAACATCTCTGATTTATGGAACAGCGCCTTAAAAGAACTAGAAAAAAAGGTCAGTAAACCAAGTTATGAAACATGGTTAAAATCAACGACCGCACATAATTTAAAGAAAGATGTATTAACAATTACGGCTCCAAATGAATTCGCCCGCGATTGGCTAGAATCTCATTATTCAGAGCTAATTTCAGAAACACTTTATGATTTAACAGGGGCAAAATTAGCTATTCGCTTTATTATTCCCCAAAGTCAAGCTGAAGAGGAGATTGATCTTCCTCCTTCTAAACCGAATTCAGCACAAGATGATTCTAATCATTTACCACAGAGTATGCTAAATCCAAAATATACGTTTGATACGTTTGTTATTGGCTCTGGTAACCGTTTTGCTCACGCTGCTTCATTGGCCGTAGCCGAAGCGCCAGCTAAAGCATATAATCCCCTCTTTATTTATGGGGGAGTTGGACTTGGAAAGACCCATTTAATGCATGCAATTGGTCATTATGTAATTGAACATAACCCAAATGCCAAAGTTGTATATTTATCATCAGAAAAATTTACAAATGAATTCATTAATTCTATTCGTGATAATAAAGCTGTCGATTTTCGTAATAAATACCGCAATGTGGATGTTTTATTGATAGATGATATTCAATTTTTAGCGGGAAAAGAACAAACTCAAGAAGAGTTTTTCCATACATTCAATGCATTACACGAAGAAAGTAAACAAATTGTAATTTCCAGTGATCGGCCACCAAAAGAAATTCCAACTTTAGAAGATCGTCTTCGTTCTCGCTTTGAATGGGGACTCATTACGGATATTACGCCACCAGATTTAGAAACGCGGATTGCAATTTTGCGCAAAAAGGCAAAGGCTGAAGGACTTGATATACCAAATGAGGTCATGCTTTATATTGCAAATCAAATCGATTCAAATATTCGTGAACTAGAAGGTGCACTCATCCGAGTTGTAGCTTATTCATCTTTAATTAACAAAGATATTAATGCTGATTTAGCAGCCGAAGCACTTAAAGATATTATTCCAAATTCTAAACCAAAAATTATCTCCATTTATGATATTCAAAAAGCTGTCGGAGATGTTTATCAAGTAAAATTGGAAGATTTCAAGGCGAAAAAGCGAACGAAATCAGTTGCCTTCCCTCGCCAAATTGCAATGTACTTATCACGTGAACTGACAGACTCCTCCTTACCTAAAATAGGTGAAGAATTCGGTGGACGTGATCATACAACAGTTATCCATGCTCATGAAAAAATTTCTAAGCTACTTAAGACGGATACGCAATTACAAAAGCAAGTTGAAGAAATTAACGATATTTTAAAGTAGTAGCTGAATAGTGTGAATAACTTTCCTTGTTTTACGCACAGTCTATCCACATGTAGATAGACTGTTTTTACATCCTTTAGCAGGGTTATCCACATATCCACAAGCCCTATTACTATTACTACTATTTTTTATCTTTATTAATTAAATAAAATCTTATACTTACCGGAGGTTTTTCTTTATGCGTTTTACAATACAAAAAGACTATCTTGTAAGAAGTGTACAAGATGTAATGAAGGCTGTTTCTTCTCGTACAACAATTCCGATCCTTACGGGGATTAAAGTTGTCGCTACGGAAGAAGGAGTTACATTAACAGGAAGCGATGCTGATATTTCAATTGAATCTTTCATTCCAGTTGAAGAGAATGGAAAAGAAATCGTAGAAGTGAATCAATCAGGAAGTATTGTTTTACAGGCTAAATATTTTAGTGAAATTGTAAAGAAATTGCCTAAAGAAACTGTAGAAATTTCTGTGGAAAATCATTTGATGACAAAAATAACTTCTGGAAAATCAGAGTTTAATTTAAATGGTTTAGATTCTGCAGAATATCCATTGTTACCACAAATTGAAGAACATCATGTTTTTAAGATTCCAACGGATTTACTTAAACATATGATTAGACAAACTGTATTTGCAGTTTCCACTTCTGAAACAAGACCAATCTTGACAGGTGTAAACTGGAAGGTATATAACAGCGAACTAACTGGCATTGCTACAGATAGTCACAGACTAGCTCTTCGAAAAGCAAAAATCGAAGGCATTGCAGATGAGTTCCAAGCAAATGTTGTTATTCCAGGAAAAAGTTTAAATGAATTAAGCAAAATTCTAGATGAGTCTGAAGAAATGGTAGATATCGTTATTACGGAGTATCAAGTATTATTCCGTACAAAACATTTATTATTCTTCTCAAGATTGTTAGAAGGAAATTACCCTGATACAACTCGCTTAATTCCAGCGGAGAGTAAAACAGATATTTTTGTAAATACAAAAGAATTTTTACAAGCAATTGATCGTGCATCTCTTTTAGCAAGAGATGGTCGTAATAATGTTGTAAAATTATCAACTTTAGAGCAGGCAATGCTAGAAATTTCCTCGAATTCACCAGAAATCGGAAAAGTAGTAGAAGAAGTTCAATGTGAAAAAGTAGATGGAGAAGAGTTAAAAATATCTTTTAGTGCAAAATATATGATGGATGCACTAAAAGCATTAGATAGTACTGAAATTAAGATTAGCTTTACTGGAGCAATGAGACCATTCTTAATTCGTACAGTAAATGATGAATCCATTATTCAATTAATTTTACCGGTTCGTACTTACTAAGTAAGAAATAAGGGTTGCTAGTTTTCAGATGCTAGTAGCCCTTATTTGATTTTTGGGTATTACTTTCCTAATGCTAGTTTATTTAGTACAATGAAAGAATGAACACTTTCAGAAAGTGAGCGATTTTATGAAACGTATTAAAATTTCAACAGAGTATATTACACTAGGGCAATTTTTAAAGTTAGCCGATGTAATTGATACAGGTGGCGCTGTAAAATGGTTTTTACAAGAATATGAAGTGTACGTGAATCAAGAACTTGAAAATAGAAGAGGTCGCAAACTATATGCGAACGATATTATTGAAATTCCAGGAAGCGGAAGTTTCCAAGTTCAGTCATAAAGGGGGAGCCCTTTGTTTATTTCAGAAATACAATTAAAAAACTATCGCAATTATGAAAAGTTAGAGCTTTTCTTTGAAGATAAGGTAAATGTAATTATCGGCGAGAATGCGCAAGGGAAAACGAATTTGATGGAAGCTATTTATGTTTTAGCGATGGCGAAATCTCATAGAACCTCTAATGATCGCGAGCTTATCCGTTGGGATGAAGATTTCGGTCAAATTAAAGGAAAGTTACAAAAGAGAAATAGTTCTTTGTCTTTGGAATTAAATATCTCGAAAAAAGGTAAAAAGGCAAAATTAAATCAACTTGAACAACAAAAATTGAGTCAATATATTGGCGTGATGAATGTTGTCATGTTTGCCCCAGAAGATTTAAATCTTGTAAAAGGAAGCCCTCAAGTAAGAAGACGCTTTTTAGATATGGAATTAGGCCAAATAGCTCCGGTCTATTTGTATGAATTGAGTCAATATCAAAAGGTGCTCACACAACGAAATCACTTGCTAAAAAAGATGCAAGGGAATAGTAAGAATGAGGAAACGATGTTGGATGTATTTACACTTCAACTTATTGAGCATGGTACAAAAATTTTGCAAAAACGCTTTGAATTTTTGCATTTACTACAAGAATGGGCAGCTCCAATTCATCGTGGTATAAGCCGTGGGTTAGAAGAATTAGAAATTGTCTATAAACCGAGTGTAGATGTATCAGAATCAATGGATTTGTCGAAAATAAAAGAAGTATACTATGAAAGTTTTCAATCCGTGAAACAACGTGAAATTTTCCGTGGTACGACTTTAATTGGTCCTCATCGTGATGATTTACAATTCTTCGTTAATAGTAAAAATGTTCAAGTCTTTGGTTCGCAAGGACAACAACGAACGACCGCACTGTCCCTAAAATTAGCTGAAATTGAATTGATTTACTCAGAAGTTAAAGAATATCCGATTCTTCTATTGGATGATGTATTATCAGAATTAGATGATTATCGTCAATCGCATCTGTTAAATACAATTCAAGGAAAAGTGCAAACATTTGTGACAACGACGAGTGTCGACGGAATTGAACACGAAACATTAAAAGAAGCGAAAACAATTCATGTAACGAACGGCACGGTAGATTGTGAAATAGATAGGGCGTAATCCCTGTTTAAATGGAAAAGTAGGTGATCTTTGTGTCAATGGAACAAAAGCAAATGCAAGAAAATTCATATGATGAAAGTCAAATACAGGTACTTGAAGGGCTAGAAGCAGTTCGAAAACGCCCTGGTATGTATATTGGATCTACAAGCGGAAAAGGACTTCACCATCTTGTATGGGAAATCGTCGATAATAGTATTGATGAAGCACTTGCAGGGTACTGTGATGAAATTAACGTTAGTATCGAAGAAGATAATAGTATTCGTGTAACGGATAATGGACGTGGTATTCCAGTTGGTATACAAGAAAAAATGGGACGTCCTGCTGTAGAGGTTATTATGACCGTTCTTCATGCTGGTGGTAAGTTTGGCGGCGGCGGTTATAAAGTTTCTGGTGGTTTGCATGGTGTTGGGGCATCTGTAGTAAATGCCCTATCAACAGAACTAGAGGTATTTGTACATCGTGAAGGTAAAATCCATTATCAAAAATACGAAAGAGGTATTCCGGTTGCGGATTTAAAAGTCATTGGTGACACAGATCAAACAGGAACGATAACTCGATTTAAACCAGATCCAGAAATTTTTCAGGAAACAACAGTATACGAATTTGATACGCTCGCAACTCGTATGCGTGAATTAGCATTTTTAAATCGTAATATTAAATTAACAATTGAAGATAAACGTGAACATAAGCAAAAGAAAGAATTCCATTATGAAGGTGGAATTAAATCATACGTCGAGCATTTAAATCGCTCAAAACAACCAATCCATGAAGAACCTGTATATGTAGAAGGATCAAAAGATGGTATTCAAGTTGAGGTTTCCTTACAGTATAACGAAGGATATACAAATAATATTTACTCATTTACGAATAACATTCATACGTATGAAGGTGGAACACATGAAGTAGGGTTTAAAACAGCTTTAACTCGTGTGATTAACGATTATGGACGTAAAAATAGTATTTTAAAAGATGCAGACAGTAACTTAACGGGTGAGGATGTTCGTGAAGGTTTAACTGCAATTGTATCAATTAAACATCCAAACCCACAATTTGAAGGACAAACGAAGACGAAACTTGGGAATAGTGAAGCAAGAACGATTACAGAGTCTGTGTTTTCAGAGGCATTTGAAAAGTTTTTACTAGAAAACCCGAATGTTGCACGAAAAATCGTAGAAAAAGGTACGATGGCAGCACGTGCACGTGTTGCAGCGAAAAAAGCACGTGAATTGACACGCCGCAAGAGCGCATTAGAAGTTTCAAGTTTACCTGGTAAATTAGCAGATTGCTCTTCGAAAGATCCAGCAATTAGTGAAATTTACATTGTAGAGGGTGACTCTGCCGGTGGATCAGCAAAACAAGGGCGTGATCGTCACTTCCAAGCGATTTTACCGCTAAAAGGTAAAATTATTAACGTTGAAAAAGCAAGATTGGATAAAATTTTATCTAACGATGAAGTGCGTACAATTATTACTGCAATTGGTACGAACATTGGCGGCGATTTTGATATCGAGAAAGCTCGTTATCATAAAGTTATTATTATGACGGATGCCGACGTAGATGGTGCGCATATTCGTACCCTATTATTAACGTTCTTCTATCGTTATATGCGTCAAATTATTGAACATGGTTATATCTATATTGCACAGCCACCGTTGTTTAAAGTACAACAAGGTAAAAAAATTCAATATGCTTATAATGAGAAAGAGCTTGAAAAGATTTTAGCTGAATTACCAGCTCAACCTAAACCTGGTATCCAACGTTACAAAGGTTTAGGAGAAATGAACCCAACCCAGCTTTGGGAAACGACAATGGACCCAGAAGTGCGTTCATTACTTCAAGTTTCCCTTCAAGATGCAATTGAGGCAGATGAAACATTTGAAATTTTAATGGGGGATAAAGTAGAGCCACGTCGTAACTTTATCCAAGAAAATGCAAAATACGTGAAAAACCTTGATATTTAAATGAGTAATGACAGGAATCTGAGTATTCCTGTCTTCTACATATAAATCAATGTATGTGTAACGGAAATGTAAGAGGAGGTGCTCGTTGATGTCAGACAATCAACAACAAGCACGAATTCGAGAAATTAATATTAGTCATGAAATGCGTACCTCATTTTTAGATTACGCAATGAGTGTTATCGTATCTCGTGCATTACCAGATGTTCGTGATGGATTAAAACCTGTGCATCGTAGGGTTTTATATGCGATGAATGATTTAGGAATTACGGCTGATAAAGCGTATAAGAAATCAGCACGTATTGTTGGTGAAGTAATCGGTAAGTATCACCCTCATGGTGATTCAGCTGTTTATGAAACGATGGTACGTATGGCGCAAGATTTCAGTCAACGTTATATGCTTGTTGATGGGCATGGTAACTTTGGATCTGTCGATGGAGATTCAGCGGCAGCAATGCGTTATACAGAAGCAAGAATGTCTAAGATTTCTATGGAATTAATACGTGATATTTCAAAAAATACGATTGATTATCAAGATAACTATGATGGTTCTGAAAGAGAGCCCATTGTATTACCAGCGCGTTTTCCTAACTTACTAGTAAATGGTACGACAGGTATTGCAGTTGGTATGGCAACGAATATTCCGCCGCATCAACTTGGCGAAGTAATTGATGGGGTATTGGCATTAAGTCATAATCCTGATATTACTATTGCAGAATTAATGGAGTGCATTCCAGGACCAGATTTCCCGACGGCAGGTTTAATTTTAGGAAGAAGTGGTATTCGTAGAGCGTATGAAACAGGACGCGGTTCTATTATACTTCGTGCTAAAGTTGAAATTGAGGAGAAGTCAAATGGCAAACAATCTATTATCGTAACGGAACTACCTTATCAAGTAAATAAGGCGCGATTAATTGAAAAAATTGCAGAATTAGTTCGCGATAAGAAAATTGAAGGTATTACAGATTTACGTGATGAATCAGATCGAAATGGTATGCGTATTGTTATGGAAGTACGTCGTGATGCCAATGCTAATGTATTATTAAATAACTTATATAAACATACAGCACTTCAAACAAGTTTCGGTATTAACATGCTGTCTCTTGTAAATGGAGAGCCACAAGTGCTGAACTTAAAACAAAATTTATATCATTACTTGGAACATCAAAAGGTAGTAATTCGTAGACGTACAGCTTATGAACTAGAAAAAGCAGAAGCGCGTGCTCATATTTTAGAAGGATTACGAATTGCCTTAGACCATCTGGATGAAGTTATTACATTAATTCGTAGTTCGAAAACAGCGGAAATTGCAAAGCAAGGTTTAATGGAACGTTTCGGCTTAAGTGAAAAACAAGCGCAAGCTATTTTAGATATGCGTTTGCAACGTTTAACAGGTTTAGAACGCGAAAAGATTGAACAAGAATATCAGGACTTAATGAAGTTAATCGCTGAATTAAAAGCAATCTTAGCAGATGAAGAAAAGGTTCTTGAGATTATTCGTGAAGAATTAACGGAAGTAAAAGAGCGCTTCAATGATAAGAGACGCACAGAAATTACAATTGGTGGTATGGAGTCTATTGAAGATGAAGACTTGATTCCAGAACAAAATATCGCCATTACGTTAACTCATAATGGTTATATTAAGAGGTTACCAGCTTCCACGTATAAAACACAGAACCGTGGTGGACGTGGTGTGCAAGGAATGGGGACAAATGATGATGATTTCGTAGAGCATTTATTAACTACTTCTACGCATGATCATATTCTATTCTTCACTAATAAGGGGAAAGTATACCGTACGAAAGGATATGAAATCCCAGAGTATAGTCGTACAGCGAAAGGTATACCTATTATTAACCTATTAGGTGTAGATAAGGGTGAATGGATTAACGCCATTATTCCAATTCGTGAATTTGGTGACGATGAATTCTTATTCTTCACAACAAAACAAGGTATCTCTAAGAGAACACCACTTTCATCATTTGCAAATATCCGTACGAATGGTTTAATTGCAATCTCTCTTCGTGAAGAGGATGAAGTAATATCTGTACGTTTAACATCTGGTGATAAGGATATTATTGTAGGAACAAGCAATGGTATGTTAATTCGTTTTAACGAGCAAGATGTGCGTTCTATGGGACGTAACGCGGCTGGTGTAAAAGCAATTACATTAGGTGAAGAAGATCAAGTTGTAGGTATGGAAATTGTCGAAGAGGATGTAAATGTTTTAATTGTAACGAAAAATGGTTATGGAAAACGTACGCCGATTGATGAATATCGCTTGCAAAGCCGTGGTGGTAAAGGTCTGAAGACTTGTAATATTACAGATAAAAACGGGAAATTAGTAGCTGTTAAATCTGTAACAGGTGAAGAAGATATTATGTTAATTACAGCAGCGGGTGTTATTATTCGTATGCCAGTTGATCAAATCTCTCAAATGGGACGTAATACACAAGGTGTTCGTCTAATTCGATTAGAGGATGAGCAAGAGGTAGCGACAGTAGCAAAAGCACAAAAAGATGATGAGGAAGAAACGAGCGAAGAGGTTTCTTCAGAAGAATAAGAGGGGAGATATCTCCCCTCTTTATTTTTTTATAATAATACTTGCATAGGGAAGGGAAAGCCTATATAATAGGCAGAGTCAGCAAATGAGAGATATAAGTTATCGAAAAAACTTGTTGACGAAAATAATATACTATGATATATTATAAAAGTCGCTGAAACGCGATGTTGAACTTTGAAAACTAAACGAAACAAACAACGTGAAACGTCAATTTTTATTTTAGATGCTAGACAAACTAACTTTATTGGAGAGTTTGATCCTGGCTCAGGATGAACGCTGGCGGCGTGCCTAATACATGC